>JAYTHD010000306.1:0-4847 GCA_043732975.1 Verrucomicrobiota bacterium | reverse complement strand
GCAATACCGGGACCGGTTTGGAAAGAAGCGGAAGGACGGCGCGCGGCCGATTCGAGGCGTGCCGTTGCCCGGCATCAGCGTGCTGCGGGATTTGCGGGTGGATGCGGTGGGGTGAGGGGGTGGTGGAAGCAGTGGAATCGCAAGCTATCCCTCAGCTTTTTACGAGAGCAATTCCGCAGACCCCGTTGGGAATCGATTCCCGGGCGCAAATCGCAATGATTGAACCCGGCCGAAGCGTGCGGGCCGACAAACGGGGGTTCCCGTGTCCCCGTGCCCCGGGAATCTGCCCGTGAAGCCTCGGAAAAATCGACCTTTGGGGTGCTGAGTCTAGGCAATTCAAAAAACCAAAAACCCAAGCGCGAACGGATGAAAGGATGAAAGGATGAAAATAATAAACCTGTCACTTTGTCAGTAAGTGTCATTGTTTATATTCAATTGGCAGTGGGAAGGGAGACTATTCTGCGGCCTACCCCAGCAGGTTATGCAGCACGGTGAAGGCGGCTTGGCGGATCTGGTCCGATTGCCGTTCCAGTTGCCGGAAGCGTTCGGCCCAGCCGCCGGTCTTTTGGTATTGTTCGCGCCAGAAGGTTTTCAGAACGCGCTCGGTTCGCTCCACCTGCTGCCAGGCTGACGCAAACGATTCCCGGCCCTCGGGAAGATCAGAGATCTCCCCGACGTAAAACCGACTGATGCGCTTTTGCGTGGCGACGGCGGTCAGCAGGAGCACGAGCGTCTGCTCATAGCCGTACCACCGCTGGTGCAGAACTTTCGACAGGAAGTCGTGGTGGATGGCAAAGAACTCGGAGCGCGGCCGTTCCGTATATTCGCGGATCTGCTTGGCCTCGGCCGGGAACCAATTGTAGAGCAGCGCGAAGGTGCCGTAGGTGTCGATCAATTGTTTCGAATGGTTCGCGTGGGTGGCAATCTCGCCAATGCAGAGGTCCTGGCGCAATTCCATGCAGATTTCCGGCAAATCGTGCAGTCCACCGAGCACCGATTTTCCCGCCGGACTGGAGTAATTGAAGTCACCGGGAATCAGCCAGTACACATCTCCGATGCGGCCGCTTTCCCAGGCATGTCCCAGGCCGCAATACCACATCTGGCAGGTGTCGACGCCCCAGACATCAAGGATGGTGGAGTGCCGGGCGATCACTTCGTCGCGGAAGATGCGATAGGCCGGATCATTTTGGACGGCAAAATGCGTCTTGCGATCCATCACCGTAACGGGTCGCGCAAAGCGTTCGCGGTTTTGATCCAGCCGGGCCAGCAGACCGTAGACTTCCCGTAAATCCGACAGGTCGGGTCCCGGACGAAAGGGATAGATGAGGATGGGATGTATTATTCCAGGAACGGCTGGCTTCTCCCTGGCTTTGGAGCGTGAGGGCGTTCGACGGGAAGCTGCCGCAGAGGGATTCACGGCGGAAGAGTCGACCGCAGACGCCGTGGTTTCAAACGGGAAATTGTGAAGGTGAGGTTGGTTGTCTGCCCGTCATTGAGGGGGGAGCGGATATCCCAGGCTGATGTTCCGAAGGCTTAGGTTTGTGGCGTCATCGGTCAGCAGGTGACTGACCCTTTGGTGAATAACTCACGGGCTTTGGGGATTCCGGCGTGTGCGGGTCGGCTTACGGTGACCGGTGCGAGCGGGATATCCGCCAGGCGACGATGGGTGATCCGATTCCGATTCAACAGTTGCGTCAGTTGCTGGCCGAGCGACTGCCGCGGGTGCGGACGGGTTTCGCCGTCCGCCCGGCGTCCGCCACGGTGTCCACCGGCGTGCGGGCTTTGGATCTGGCCCTGGGAGGGGGGCTGCTGTTGGGGGAAACCACCGAATTGGTGGGCGAAGGCTGGGGTTCCGGTTCCGCCCAGGTCATTCATGCGGTGTTGCGTCGGGCGGCTGCGGACGGGCGGTTTGTGGCGCTGGTGGATGGCGCCGACAGCCTGGATGTGGATGCGTTGGAGCCGGCGGAATTGACCCGCTTGCTGTGGGTCCGCTGCCGGACGGCGGCCGAAGCGTTGGCCGCCACGGATGTGTTGCTGCGGGATCGGAATTTCCCATTGGTGGTGCTGGATTTGAAATTGAATTCCCCAATGGAATGGCGGCGGATTTCCGGAAGCGTCTGGCATCGCTTCAACCGATTGCGCGAACAGCACCGGACCACGCTGTTGGTGGTGACGCCCCAACCGTCCGTCGGTGGGGCCGTGCGTCGGGTGCGGGTGTGGGCGCAGGCACCGGCAATCGCCGAGCGGTTGGCGGCCTCCGGGCGTTTGGGTGTTGCCTGCACCGGGCAAACGATGGCAGCGATTCTGGATGGGCTGGAATTCACCGTGCTGCGCGAGCGAAGTGAAAGTGAAAATGAAAGTGGGTGGGGCAATGGGAATCCGGTGGTGACGGCGCCGATGGTCGCCAATGACGAGCGATTCGCCTTGTTGGGTTGAGCGGTGGTTATATGAAGACATCACCGATCAAATGGATCCGGGCGGCCCAGGGGAAAGGACACCCGTGTTCGCCGTGATTTATCTGCCTGACTTTGCTCTCCAGGCTGCGTTGCGTGGGGGGGCTGATGATTGGTCGGCACCGGTGGCCTTGGTGGATGCATCCCGGATTCCCGCCCGGGTTTGCGCGGTCACTCCAGCGGCGCGGGCGGCCGGGGTCGAGGCTGGATTAACGGCGACCCAGGCCCAATCGCGCTGCGGTGCGGTGCAGATACGGCAACGCTCCGTGGAGGTTGAGCGGTTGGCGGCGGAAGCCGTGGCTCAAGCTGCCTTTGCCTTTTCGCCCTCCGTGGAAGCCACCGCGGAGGATTTATGGACGCTTGATCTCCGGGCGCTGGCGGCGTTGAAGGGGGCGACTGGAGAAACGATCCGGCGTTGGGCGCAGCAATTGCAGGGCGCGCTACTCAGTCTGGGATGGCGTGCGAAAATTGGCCTGGGGGCCACGCCGAATCTCGCCCGGCATGCCGCCCGCTGGGTGGCGGAAAAATTTCCGATGACGGGCGACGCGGACAACGGCGGCGCAGCCCACGGGATTGAGGTGGTGGAGGACGCGACCGCGTGGGTGGCGTCCCTGCCGATCTCGGTGCTGGCACCGTCCTCCGCGGTGGCGCCCGTGCTTGCGGCGTGGGGCATCCGGACGGTCGGAGAATTGCTGCGACTGGGCCTGGCCGCGCTGGCGGATCGTCTCGGACTGGAGGCACTGGCGTTGTTTGCCGCGGCGGACGTGACCAGCCTCCGACCGTTGCGGCTGATGAAACCCGTGGAGCGATTTGCCGAGGCGCATGAATTTGCGGAACCGGTCACAACTCTGGAACCGGTGCTGTTTTTAGTGCGGCGCTTTATCGATCAATTGACCCGTCGATTGGAGCCGTCGGGTCGGGTGGTGGGTGAAATGCGGTTGCAACTGCGGTTGGAATCCGGGGATGTGCTGGGGCGGGAGTTGTGTGTGCCGGATCCGACTCGGAATGCGGATCTCTTGTTTCGCATGTGGCACACCCAGTTGGAATCGGTTCGGACGGACGCGCCGGTGACCGGAGTATCCCTGACCGTGCAACCGGAGCGTGCGGTGACGCGACAGTTCAGTCTGTTTCAAACCGTGTTGCGCGATCCCGGACAGTTGCAGGTGACCCTGGGTCGATTGGAAGCCCTGCTGGGACCGGATCGGGTGGGGACACCCGTGCGGACCCCGGGACACCAACGGGATGCCTTCCGGTTGGTGCCGCCGGACTTTGAAAGTCCACTCGCCCAGGAGACGTCGCGGCCCGTCTTGCTGCAGCCGGTGCCTTGGCGTCGGCTGCGTCCGGCTCCGGTGGCGCAGGTGGAGACGGAGAATGTCGCCACGCCCGCTCGACCGATGGCGGTGCGGTGCGCCGTGGTGACGGGGCGATTGAAGATCACGCTCGGGCCGTGGCGGTCGTCGGGGCAATGGTGGGATGCGGGCGCCTGGTCCCGCGAGGATTGGGAGGTCGAGACGATGCAAGGTGTCACGCTCCGACTCAGCCACGGCGCCACGGAATGGCGCACGAGCGATGTGCTCGATTGACTCATCCGGCCACCCCGGCCGTGGGTGCGGCTTTCCGTTTCGTATCCGGCAGGAAGTACGTGAGGATTCCCAACAACGGGAGAAACGAACACAACAGCATCACGGCGCGAATGCTGGTGGCGTCCGCCATTTTGCCCAGCAAGGCCGAGCCAATGCCGGCGATGCCGAACGCGAGGCCAAAGCAGAGTCCGGCCACGAGCCCCACCCGATGGGGCAGCAATTCGGTGGCGTAAACCAGAATGGCGGGAAAGGCGGAAGCCATGATCAGGCTGCCCGCCGCGGACAGAATCACCGTCCACAGCAAATTGACGTGCGGCTGCAGCAGTGCAAAGGGCGCCATTCCCAGAATGGAAACCCAGATGATGGCCTTGCGACCGATCCGATCGCCCAGCGGTCCACCGACAATGGTTCCGACGGCTCCGGAAATCAGAAATATGAAAAGATAGTGCTGGGACTCCTGGATCGAGACCCCGAATTTTTGGATGAGATAAAACGTATAGTAATTGGTCATCGCAGCCAGATAGATGAATTTGGAAAACATTAATATCAGGAGCACGCCGAGCGGCAGAAGAATGTGGCGGGAGATGCCGCCCGCAGCAGCGGGCCTGGCCGGTGTCCGCTGGGTGCGACCGGCGGCGAGTCGGGTGGAATACCAGGCGCCGACGCGGGCCAGCAGCAGCATGCCGGCCAACGCCAGGAGCGTAAACCAGAGGACGTGGATTTGTCCGCGCGGGACGATGATCCAGGCGGCGAGCAAGGGACCCAGCGCCGTGCCGGCGTTTCCGCCCACTTGGAACAACGATTGGGCGAG
>JAYTHD010000305.1:0-5709 GCA_043732975.1 Verrucomicrobiota bacterium | reverse complement strand
CGAAATCGGTGAAGTTCCCCTGCTGCAGCAGCCCAAATTACTGCGGTTTTTGGAGTCCCGGGAATTCCGGCCGATCGGAAGTCAGGAGACGCATCAGTTCCACGGACGCGTGGTCGCGGCGACCAACCGGATGTTGCTCGAGGAAGTCATCGCCGGGCGAGTCCGGGCGGACCTGATGTATCGGCTGGACGTTTTCACCGTCCGGCTGCCCCCCCTGCGCGAACGGATTGATGACCTGGACCGCATCGCCACCGCCCTGGTCCAGCAACTGGGCGTGAAGTACGGCCGGAAAATGCCGTTGCTGCAACCCGCCGACCTCCGGGCGTTGCACGAATATGATTTCCCGGGAAACATCCGCGAGCTGCGCAATATTCTCGAACGATCCCTGCTGAAGACCCCGGAGGATGCCCACTGGCTCACGGTGGACCTGGGCTGGCTGTACCCGCGGAATCAGCCCCTGGCCCCGCCCCCGCCCCCGCCCTCGCCGGCGTGGCCCGCAGGCCCCGAGACGCCGAGTTCGGAGCCGGCCGGATTGAAGCCCCCGGACGGAGTCTCGGGACGGAATCTGAGTTCCTTGGACCTGCAGGAATATCGACTGATCCAGAAAACTTTGGCGGAGGAAGGCGGCGCCATCCGACGTACCGCCGTCAAACTCGGGATCACCCATCAAGCCCTCCTGCGGCGTTTGCAGAAATGGCCTGAACTTCGGCCGCCAACCGAAGCCTAGGCGTCGCCGCCCACGGTCGCGGTTTCGTCTCCCGGAGTCGTCGGTCGCTGTCGCAGTCGCGGCCAGAGCAGTTCCAGGTCGGGATCCCGGAGGCCCATTTCGGCAATCTGCGCCCAACTGCTGGCGGCCGCAGCCGCCTCCAACCAAGTCCAGGCCGCCTCCAGATCCGTTAGACGGGCGGCGTAGCAGGCCAGATTGTACGGAATGATCTGGGATTTCGGGAAGCGCGGCACCGCCATCCGCAGGAGTTCCTGCGCCGCCAAAACACTCCCCCCCGGGCGCCGCCGCGCCGCGTACGCCCGGTGGACCCAGCCTCCTTCAGAATCCGGATGCAGCTCAATCGATTGCTGTGCGACGGCAAAAGCCGCCTCCCAGCATTGCCGTTCCGCGAAGAGCAACCATTGCACTTCCAAGCCATCCACACCGGTTCGCAACTCGGGCCCCAAGTGGGACAACTCCGCCCGCGCCTCTTCGAGCAACCCCAGTTCGATCCAACCCTCGGCCGCCCGCAACCGCTGGAGATTCTGCCATGATTCTGGTTCCGCCATGCCTCGCAATTGGTGCCGGAAAGTCCGGGGCGCAAGTTCCGCCGGCCGAAATTCGTTCGTCAGCTTTTGCCAGGCCACCCTCGACTGCAGGTGTCAAAGAAAGCGGTAGCGTTCATCCCCCGGAAAGGCATTCGGCAAGTGGCGTACCGCCGAGACCTCGCCGTCTTGCAACAGCACTTCCACAATATCGAAACGCCAGCGCACCTCGCGCGTCTTCAGTTGCCGGATGTATGCCACCGCCATCGCACTCATCCGACGCTGCTTCTTGCGATCCACTGCTGCCGCCGGCCGGGTCCAATCCTCCCGGGACCGCGTTTTCACTTCGACAAACGCCAGGCAATCCGCATCGCGAAAAATCAAATCGATCTCGCCGCGGCCTCCCCGTGGATCCCGGAAGTTGGCGGCGATGAAGCGCAGTCCGGCCGCCGCCAAATGATCCTTCGCCGCCGCCTCGCCCAGGCGGCCCCGGCGTAAATGCTCCGGCCCCGGAGTTTCCGCCGCCGGAAACCAGCGCCACCCCCAGCGCGGAAGCCAACGGCGCCAGTTCATCGAAAAAGGTCCGGCTCGGGTTCGCGCAGCGGCGCAAAACTCCGGCGGTGAATTTCACACGGCCCATGCCGCGCCAACGCCGCCAGGTGATCCGGCGTGGGATACCCCTTGTGACGGGCAAACCCGTATTGCGGCCAACGTCGGTCCGCCTCCTGCATGAGACGGTCACGGGTCACCTTGGCCAGCACGCTCGCGGCGGCGATGGAATAGCTCCGGCCATCCCCTTTTACCAACGGGGTCTGCGGCAGGATCAAGGATTTGACCCGCAGGCCATCCACCAGCACGTGCTGGGGCGGCGGGAGCAACTGCCGCAACGCCGCGTTCATCGCCTGGTGCGTCGCCTGGAGGATGTTGATGCGATCAATCACCGCCGCGTCCACCACCGCCACCGCACTTTGGATCAAGGTCTCGCCCAGGATGAATTCAAAAAACGCCTCCCGCTGGGACTCCCGGATTTGTTTGGAGTCATTCAATCCGGTCAATGCCGCCGGCAGTCCGGCGGTGTACCATTCGCTGGGCAGAATGACCGCCGCCGCCACCACCGGCCCGGCGAGCGGCCCGCGCCCCACCTCATCCACGCCCGCCAATCGCACCAGGCCGCGCCCGGCATGAGCCCGTTCCTCCACCCAACGATCCACCCTCCGCGTCGCCACGGAACCACCGTAACGCACGCCAGCACCGGCGCGACGAGAATGGGATTCCCCACTTTCCGCCCCGCTCCTTGTCCGCCATGGTTCCGATTCGTTGAAACTGTCCGTTAAAAGTGATTACGCGACCCGGGCGGTCCTGTCGCTGGCCCGCCGTTACGCGCACGGCAAGACGACGCGCTCCGAGGAGATCGCCTCCGAAAGCGGTATTCCTCCCAATTACCTGACCCAGATCCTCCTCGAACTGAAATCCCAGGAAATCGTCCGCAGCATCCGGGGAAAGCAGGGCGGCTACACCCTCGCCCGGGCGCCGGCTCAAATCACGCTGGGCGATGTCCTGCGCAGTGTTTACGGCCCGTTGCTGGACACCCCCGCCCTCGCGGACCCGCAATGTCCGACCGAATTGAAGTCCGTCTGGCGCAGCCTCCAGGGTGCCATCACCACCGCCGCCGATCGGATCAATTTTCAACAACTGGTCGAGAGCGGTTCCGAGCGTGATAGGATGTTCTATATCTGAGCGACGGCGACGTCGCCTCAGCTCACCCGGCAACCCACCGTCAACAGCACGTTGGCCCACAGGGCTTGATCGCCCGTCTGCACCGTGAGCACGTGGTCCACCGATTCCACGGCCTGATAGAAGTCCCATTTTAAAATCGGGGTCAGCGGCCGATCCAATCCGGCCGCCTTCACCGTCCGGCGAAAGTGCTCCCACACCGGCGGTTCGCCGTGTTTCGCATACGGGTCTTCCGCCGGAATCCCCATGATGTTGACTTCATCAATGACCACCGCGGACAGAATCGCCTGCAAAACCTGATCCACCGTGACCAGGCCCGGCGACAAATTCAGGCAGACCACCTCGGCATTGGGTCCCTTCCGGGTGGATGCCGGATAATTTCCATCGGCAATCAGAATTTTGGCGTGATGACCCGCACGGCCGAGAATTTCGTTGATGCGCGGATGAATGAGTTGTTGTTTCAGCATGAGGGTCAGCGGTATTGGGAAGGAGAGAGCGATTGAATGACGGCGCGGCAGTAATAGGTCCAGAACGCAGGGACTTCCCTCAGGACACTGCCCAAGGCCCAACGGCGCAGCCAATGGGAGGGCTCCGCGGGCACCGTATAAACATCCCGGCCGGCGGCGGCGAACGCGAGTTTGATTCGCGGCAGATGATAAAATTCACTGACGGCAATCACCCGACGCCCGAACCAGGGGTTCCCCGCATTTCGGACGGTCGCCGCGGTATTGAAACCCTCCGAATCGAGGGAAATGTCCCCCGCCCTCACTCCCAATTCGATGGCCCGGCGCCGCATCGCTTCCGTCTCGTGGATCCGACCGTCGCCCGGCCCGCCGGAAAACCACAAATGTGGCACCCACCCTTGTTGATAGAGTCGTACGGCCGTGTCCACGCGATCCGCCAGGGCTTGGGACAAGGATCCGTCGGCATGCACGCGGGCACCAAATACGACGGCGACGTCCGCCCGCCGCCGGTAGTCGGTCCCGCCGAAACAATACACTTGAATCACTGGAAATAGAGCCATCCAAAACAGGCCGATGGCCATCGCCCCGTACCGGATGAGCGGTGAATTCTCCGCCGACGCCCGAGGATTGACGGTTCCAGCCCATCGCCCATCCGATATTCCCGCCAGCGCGGTCGCCAGGGCTACGGCCCAGATCGCAGTCGACGGAACCGGCACCAGCGAATGAACGCTCCCGGCCGCCAGCATCCGCCCGAACAAGAGCGCGTTGGCCAAGGCGATGCCGATCGTCAATCCCAGCATCCATCGGGTGAACGTGCACGACCAACTCGGTGTGCATTGTCCTGAGGCGATCACCAGCAGCACCACTCCCAACAAGAGTGAAAAACCAATGGCGACCGGTGTCGGCAGCCAGCGCAGGTCCAGACACCAAATCGTCAGATCGAACTCCGGCCGGAACCCGTGCACAAGGGAGCCTACGAGGAAAAACAGCCCGAAAAAGCCGGCCGTTCCCCGGGCCCACGCGGACATCCACTCCCCTGACGAAATCCTCTTCACGCAATGCAATTCAACCCAACGAGACGGTGGCCATACTCGACCGTTGGTTCGCGACTTCCAATGCTTTCTTTGAGTTCGCAGCCGCCCGGCGCAACGAAGGATAGTGGAGGGAAAGAGACGAATTCTGGTTTCAACGCACTTCGATTGGTTGGCGCCTCGGAATCGCGCTCAACCGCCCGCCCGTGAGCACGACTTCAGTTGACCCGAACCGACGCACAGACCATTTCCAGCACGCGCCAGAGGGCCTGTCCACCGAGCGATCCCTCGTGAAAGGCGGTGCCGGGAATCGGTTGCCAGTTGTCCCGATCCCGTTTGGGCTCCGGCTGCGGGATGAGCGTCAACGTCGGATCATATTGCCCCGTGCTGCCGCCGAGTTTGTAGATAACCAGATCCATCGAAGGCACCACATAGAGGCAGAAGCCGCCCGCACCCGATTTCCAAAAGGCATCCCGCGGCGCACCGGCGACATGCCCGTCGGCATTGTGCTCCCACTGGAGGCTGAACGGCGTGTGCTCGTTGTACGGGGACCAGGTCTGACATTTTTCGATATATGCGGACGGCACCAGTTGTCGATTTTTCCATTTCCCATTCCGAGCCAGGCAATATCCAAAACGCATCACATCCGTGGCGTGCAGGGCGGTGCTGCCGGCGCCATTGGCATGGGGCATCACGAAATCACCCCGATGCAGGCAGTAGTCCCAGTCCCCCCAGCCCTGCGGTTTGGCGAGGCGCTCGTTGATGTAATCCTTCAGGTCCATGCCCGTGACGCGGCGCAGGACCATGCTGGCAATGTGCGGAGCCGGCGACGAATACGAATAGCCGGCGCCCGGATCGCACCAGAGCGGCACCTCGAGTGAGGATTTGTCGAGATCCCGGATGTTCTGGCCCGGCACCCCCTTGAATTGCTGCGGCTTTTGGCCCTTCACATAACCGCTGGGCGATCCGCCTTCCCCCCAATACCCGGCGGTCATGCACAGCAATTGGCCAATGCGAATGTCCGCCTTTCGCGGATCATTCAACGGGAACGCTTCGGGCAGATACTTCTCCGTAAAAACCTTGGTCTCGAGACCCTCGGGGATCTTGTCCTTGTACTCCTCCAGCATGATCCCGCAGGCGATGCTGCAAAAGCCCTTGCCCGTGGACGCCATGTCGGGATTCGCATTGCGGCTGGCGCGTCCGAAATAACGTTCAAAGCAGAGCCAGCC
>JAYTHD010000304.1:0-5039 GCA_043732975.1 Verrucomicrobiota bacterium | reverse complement strand
TCACCGGCTCGGACCGGACGAACTTCGAGACCTTTCTCCGGCGGGGCGGCGGTGTGGTGGTGATCCATGATGCCATCGTGGCCGCTGATCAGCATGAGTGGTGCAAATCCATCCTGGGTGGAACCTGGATTTGGGAAAAGAGTGCCCCGGGCCACACCCAGACCAAGTGGCATGAGGGCGAAGTGGGCCTGTTTTTCGTGGATAATGAGCATCCCATCACCCGCGGAGTTTCCAATTTTGATTGGAAGGACGAAGTGTACAACCAGATGGAGATGTCGCCCGACGTCCATGTGCTGGCCCAGAGCTTCGTGGATGTGTTCAACATTTGGCCGCAGTTGTGGACCTACGAGCGGACCCTCGCCGGGGGCTCCGCGCCGTATCGGGCGTTTGTCAGTATTCCGGGTCACGAGTACGATGTCTTCCAGACACCGCATTACCGTGCGCTGTTGCTGCGGGGCATTGCTTGGGCGGGCCGGCGGGCGGACGCGGACGAGTTCTGCCGGCCGGAGGAACTGGCTTCCCTCAAGTATCCCGCGGGTGGACCGCGTCGCGCGGTTGATGCCCAGGTCGAGATGAAGCTGCATCCGGAATTCAAGGTGAGTTTGGCCGCGGATGAAAATGTGGCCGAGAAGATCATGTCGATGGATTGGGATCCGCAGGGCCGGCTTTGGGTGGTGGAAACGCCAGAGTACCCGGGCGGACGCGACGTTAACAAGAACGACTTCAAGGCCTATTGGAACCGGCAGCA
Source organism: Verrucomicrobiota bacterium (assembly GCA_043732975.1). Classification (GTDB taxonomy): domain Bacteria; phylum Verrucomicrobiota; class Verrucomicrobiia; order Limisphaerales; family UBA9464; genus CANIZL01. The sequence goes on along the minus strand of JAYTHD010000304.1, from coordinate 4,291 downwards.
GGATCCGGCGAAGTTCCCGATTGGCGGCAAGATGGAGCGCAAACCGAGGGATCGGATTTCGATCCTGACCGACACGAACGGCGACGGGGTGATGGACAAGAAGACCGTGTTCGCGGACGGGCTGGAATTGCCGACCTCGCTGGTGTTTTACAAGGATGGCGTGATCGTATCGCAGGCGCCGGACATCCTCTGGATCCGGGACACGGATGGCGACGGCAAGGCCGACAAAGTGGAGGTGTTGTATACCGGCTGGGGAACCTTCGACACGCACGCGGTGATCAACAATCTGCGCTGGGGCATGGATGGCTGGGTGTATGGCACGGTGGGTTATACCAAGGGCGATGTGAAGTCCGGCGACGGCAAGCGGAGCTTCGGGCGGATCAACGACGGCGCGTATCGGTTCCGTCCCGACGGTTCCGCCCTGGAACAATATTCGGCCAACAGTTGCAATACCTGGGGCATCGAAATAACGCCGGACAACGAAGTGATCTACACGACCGCGACCTGCGGGAATCCCATTTTGCATGTGGTCATGCCGGAGAAAACGCTGGCGCGCGGCAGCATTGGCGGGCATCCGGCCTGGGAGAATGTGATCGAAAGCAACGTGATCTATCCTCCGTTTCAGGAGAAGCGGCAGCCCTACGTGCAGATCGACTGGGTGAATCAATGGACGGCGGCGGCGGGAGCCACGGTGTACGACGGGGGCGCCTGGCCGGCGAAGTGGGGACCGGAGGACCGATATTCCTTCTTCATGAGCGAGGCGACCATGCACCTGTTTCATCATGAGTTTCTCGATTGGCATGGGGCGACGTTGAAGGGACGTCGGGAAGAGGGGCGGAAGGAGACCGAGTTTTTCACCGGCGGAAATGACTACTGGTTCCGACCCATTCACGCCCGCGTGGGCCCGGACGGGGCGGTTTATGTCGTTGATTTTTACAATCAGATTGCGGTGCACAACGACACTCGCGGACCAGCACACGGCGCGCGCAACGCGGCGGCGCGGCCGGATCGGGATCATCATTTCACACGGATCTGGCGGGTGCAGCACAAGGAGGCCCGGGCACTGCCGGCCTACCGGTTGGACGCCAGGAATCCGGCGGGCCTGGTCGAGATGCTGAGTCATCCCAACGGTTGGGTGCGCAATACGGCCAACCGACTGCTGTTGGAGAATCCGGACGGGCTGAACGGCGTGCAGGAGAGTCTCGGCGCTTTGATCGCGGACACCCAGGCGTCGGTGTTTGGACGCGTCCAGGCGCTGTGGCTTTATCGCAATCTGGCCCGGACCCACGATGTGGCGTGGTCGGCCGACGTGGCTCGGTCCGTGAACGCCGATCCCAATCCGGCGGTGCGCAAGAACGCGATCCGGGTGGGTGCGGAACTGAGTGCGGACGCCACCGCGCAATCCCATTTGAAGCCGGATGGCGGGGAGTCCCCGGCGGCGGTGACGGAGGAGGGTGTGATCGCCCGGCTGCAGGACAGCAATGATCGGGTGCGGACCATCGCCTTGATGGCGGCTGGAGAATTGCCCGCGTCGCCCAAGCTCACCCGGGCAGTCGTGACAGCTTGGCCGACCTTGAAGGACAAATGGCTGCAATCGGCTGCGGTCGGCGCGACCGCGAAGGATCCGTTGCGTTATCTGGAGGCGGCGTTTCAGGCGGCGGATCCGGCGTTTTTGGCGGACTTCGTGCCGCACGTCACCCGCGTGCTGGCCAACAAAGGCGAGGCGCAGCAGGTGACCGGACTGCTCACGTTCCTGGCTTCACAACCGGCCGGTGTGGATGGATTGAAGGCGGCCGTGCTGAGCGCACTGCAGTCCAACCTGGCGGCGGGCGTGCGGCCGATGGTGGACAACGCCTTGATCTCGGCGCTCCGTTCGCTGCTGGCCGGTGAGCGGACCGCGGGCACCGCCCTGCCGCTGGTGGCGCGGTTTGAGGTGGCCGGGCAGTTGGCGACGGAAATGAAGCCCGCCATCGCCAAGGCAACCGTGGCGCTGCAGGACACAACCCTTTCCGACACGGTTCGGGCCCAGGTGGCGGCGAATCTCGTGGGCATTCGGGCCACCGATGCGTCGGTGGTGCCGTCGGTGACACGACTTTTGAGCGTCCCGGTAAATTCGGAACCGTTCCGCAAGCGGATCGTCGATATCCTGGGCAACACGCCCGAAGGTGGCCGGGCACTGGTGGATGTATTTGCGCAGTTGCCGGTCAATCTGAGCGAGGCCGCGTTTTCCCATGTAATCAAGCGGGTGGACTCGGCGAATGCGCTGCTGGACTTGCTCGCCACCAAGTCGATTCCACTGACGTTGTTGGGACCCGCGCGCACCCACCGACTGCGGACCCACGGTGATCAGGCCGTCGCGCGGCGAGCCAATGAGGTGATCGATTCCCTCGCGGGACCGGAAGCCAAGGAAAAAGAAGCGTTGGTGGCCCGCCTGCGGCCGGAGGTCGTGAAGCCGGGGGACGTGGCGAAGGGTAAATTGGTGTACACCGCCAATTGTGCGGGTTGCCATCAGTACAAGAACGAAGGCCGCAACCTCGCCCCGAATTTGAACGGGATGGGCGCGCACGGACCGGAAGATCTTCTGGTGCACATCGTGGACCCCAACCGGGTGGTGGAGGCAAATTTCCTGGCCTATGGCATCGAGACGAAGGATGGCACTTCCTACACCGGCATCATTGAACGTGAAAATGCCAGTGAACTGGTGCTGCGCGATGCCTCCGCCGATCATGTGGTGCGCCTGACCGACATTGCGAGCCGGACGTCGACCGGACGCTCGTTGATGCCGGAAGGGTTTGAGACGCTGGGAGCCGACGGTTTGCGCGATCTCCTGGCCTATCTGTGCGTGGACGAATCCCGTTTCCGCTTGATTGACCTGACGCGGGCGTTCACGGCCAACAACAGCCGCGGGTTGTTCATCAGCCCGGAAAACGTGGAAGATACGGTGACCTTCAACCGCTATGGTCTCCGGCGCGTCGAGGATATTCCCTTTGACGTCATCAGTCCGGACAAGGCGGCGGCGAACGTGATCGTCCTCAAGGGTGGGGCCCCGAATACGTGGTCGCGCACCGCCCTCCCGCAGCGCGTCGAAGCCCGGGTGGGCATCGCCACGCGGCGCCTGCATTTCCTCGGTGGCGTCGCGGGTTGGGGGGCTCCGCTCAATGATAAGGCCAATGCCGCCAAGGTGACGGTTCATTACGTCGGCGGGGCCACACAGGAATTGTGGTTGAAGAATGGGACGGAGTTTGCCGACTACAATGGACGCTTCGACGTCCCGGGTTCGAAGATTTTGAACTGGACGGTCGGTCGCGGCCAGGTCCGGTGGTTTAGCAAGGAGCTGAACAATCGGGCGGTGGTGGAGTCGCTGACGTTTGAAAGTTTCGACAACGGCGTGGCGCCCATGTTTTTCGCGGTCACGGCGGACTCCGCCGACGCCGCACCCGTGCCCGCGACCGCGGCGCCGGTGTTGCCGGTCCTGCACTGGGGACCGGGCCTCAAGACCTTGATTGTCGGGGGCGGATCCTCGCACGATTTCGGCCGCTTCTTCGGGTTGGCGGACACCGCCACCCTCAACGCTTCCGGTCGTGTCAGTGCGAATTACCTGGAGCCATTGCCGGGTTTGGCGGCGGCCATTCGTTCGGTGGACGTGCTCTACCTGAGCAACAATCAGGCGTTTGCGGACGACGCTTCACGGGAGGCCGTCTTCGCCCACGTCACGGCGGGCAAGGGGTTGGTGCTGATTCATCCGTCCCTCTGGTACAACTGGCAAAAGGAGTGGCCGCAATACAACCGCGAGTTGGTGGGCGGCGGTGCGCGCGGGCATGATCGGTACGGGGAATTCGAGGTGACGGTGACGGAGCCGAACCATCCGCTCATGCAGGGTGTGCCCGCCAAGTTCAAAATCTCGGACGAATTGTATTACTTCGAGCCGGATCCGACCGGGACGCCGATCAAGGTTTTGGCGACCGCCTATTCGGCCGCGAAAAACAAGACCTATCCGCAGGTCTACGTGGTGGAACATCCCAAAACCCGCATCGCGGCGATTACCTTGGGACACGATGGTGTCGCTCACAGTCTGCCCGCCTATCAACGGTTGCTCAAGAATGCCATCTTGTGGACCGCGAAGGAGGATCCGGCGAGCGCCAAGTAATCGGAGGATTGTCCGTGCGGTCGGGTCGCCAAATCGCCGGAGCGGCCAATTGCTGCTCCGGCGAATTTCGTCAGGTGGATTCACCCATGGGGATGAATCGAATGCGGGTTCCCGGGGGTGATTGGGCGAGTGAGGCCAGGTCGG
>JAYTHD010000303.1:0-7842 GCA_043732975.1 Verrucomicrobiota bacterium | reverse complement strand
CCACCGAACAATCGGCGCCGCCCAGAGCAATAGTAGTATGCCCACGACCACCCAGACCCCCCGTTCGCAGAAATTGCCCAAAAAATCCATCATCCGCAGTGAGAGCGTCGAGACAATGAGTTGGGTACTCAAGCAGATGTTCAACACGCGTCCCACCGGGACAGAGCCTTGAATCAGCGAATGGAATGCCCAGACCGGAATACAAGCCGCCAACAGTCCCCAAAGCATGATTCCCGCGAGCGCCCAGTGCCACACCCAGAGAAACATCAGCGAACCGTAGCCATCGGCCGAACTTCTACCCTCGTCCCCAGCCAGTGTGGCAATGGCACCCCCGGCGGCACAGCAGCCCACAATACCAACCCCGGCCCCGAGAACGCTCCGAAATCCCTCCGCAATGGCCGTCTCGGGATTCCATCCATTGGCACTCATAAGTGGAAGTAGGACCAACTCAACATCCTCTACTCACGGGGTTCAAAGTGGACCATTTCTGCGAGTCGGAGGACCGACTTTCACTCCATGGTACATGGGCCAGTCGAAAAGTTCTGGGATTTACAGAGTGGAGAGCCGGCGAAGAGTCTGGCATCGTGATCCCCAACGTCTCCGATCCAGAAAAACTCTGAAAATGAATCCACCGTATTCGATCCGCATCTTCCTCCCGGGCGGGGATCCTGAGGGGTTGCGGACCATCGAGAAGTCCAATTGGAGTGGCGCGGGAATCTTCATTCCCCGGGCCTTGATTATGTCTTCACGCAGGATTACACGTTCAATTCACCCTCAACGGCCGCCGGCGTCGTCCACAGTGCCGCCAAGGGAAAGGCGAATTATTTTCGCTCAGTAAACTTCTTCGCCATGCGGAACTTGTCCTGGAATGAGAAACGTCTTCACCAACTCCCCTTCGCCACAGGCGATCAGGCCAGGGAATCGCTTGAACCATGAGCCGGCGGGTACTTCGGGATCAGCGTCAAGCCAGCGGGCAAATTCCACCAATTACCGGCCCGCAATCTCGCGCTCGCGAACACGGGTAAGAAGATGCTGGAGCAAATCATCCGGCAATTGAGCCCGACGAACCTTCGGCATGTTAGCGGGAACCGTAAAAGCCTTTGGTGAGCGCCTTTCGCAGTCGCTCGACATCGCTCGGATCAGTGGCTTCAACGAATTGGTCGACAAGGACGCCCAATTCATCAGGCGACAGTTGATGAACCTCGTCGAGCTGCTTTGCGTGGCGCAGAACCTTCGCTTGCTCGCCAGGCGGCAGGCGGTCGATCTCGTGCATGATCTGGGTCGCTGTCATGGCGAGACAGTATAAAAAGCGTTGCTCGGGGCAAGAACGGCTGCGATTTCCCCGCAGACATACGGAGTACCGCCAGGGGACAGGTGACTTATTTTCTGTCCTCAACCGGCTTACCGCCGGAGCAAAACAATCCGCCCAAAGACTTGCGGGACGTCGTGCAGATTTAACGCGTCAGAGAAGTGTGTGGCGTCTAAGCCGGCTGGAAGCCAGCGCTCCGACAACGGCCGCCGAGTCGGCGGCTACCGGCGCCGCGCGGACTCCTTTCAGGGAAGGTTGAGGACGGCAGTGGCTACGCGTTCCCGGGAACTTGGCGGGACGCGGTTTGCCTATCATGGTGCCCGGTGGACGAAATCTCGGCCCTGGCGGAATTGACGGAGCGGCTGCGCCGTGCGGTGGTGACGGCGCCGGCCGGTGTGCTGCCGTTCGAAGAGTTCATGCGTCGGGCACTGTATGAGCCGGATTTGGGTTATTACGAACGCACCACCGGACAAATCGGGCGCGAGGGCGATTTTTATACCAGTGTGACTACCGGACCGCTGTTCGGTGAAATGCTCGCATTTCAGTTTTCCGAGTGGTTGTCGGCTCTGGATTCGCCCCCCGGTATCGTGGAAATCGGTGCTCACGACGGGCGGCTCGCGCACGACATTCTCCGCTGGTTTCAGAAGTGGCGCCCGGCGCAGTTTGAATCCCTGAGCTACACGCTGGTGGAGGCGTCGCCTTTCCGCCAAAGCCTTCAGCAGGAGCGCCTCGCTTCCATGGGATCCGTCGCTCGTTGGGTCGGCGACGTTCCCCTCACCCGTGGTATTGTTTTTTCCAACGAGTTACTGGATGCCTTCCCCGTGCGCGCCATTCGCTGGGACGCCCGCCGCCGGGTTTGGCAGGAGCTGGGCGTGGCGTGGGATAGCGGTCGATTTGTCGAAGTGGCCTTTCCGCGGCGGGCCGACACGCCCGTGCCGGAATTGCCCGTGGAATTGCAGTCGGTCCTTCCCGACGGCTTCCTGACAGAATTCTCCCCCGCGGCGGAAGCCTGGTGGTCCTCCACCGCCCAAGAGCTGCAGCAGGGCTACTTGATGGCCATTGATTATGGCCTCACCGCCGAGGAATTCATCGTTCCCCAGCGCCGGGACGGAACCCGCCGCGGCTACCGGAAACATCACCCTGTGACGGACCTCGTCGCCGAACCCGGAGCGTGCGATCTGACCGCCCACGTCAACTTCACCCGCATCCAACTTGCCGGCGAAGCTGCCGGATTGAAGACCGTCCGCTACTGTGAACAACGGGTCGGTCTGACGGATATTCTCCGCGACATTCTCCGTGCGCCCAATCGCTTTGCCGCGTGGTCGCCGGCGCTCAACCGCCAGTTTCAAACCCTGACCCACCCGGAACATCTGGGCCGCAGCTTTCGTTGGCTGATTCAAACCCGCCAAGAAATTCCCTAATCCAACTCTTCAGCGATCCCGCGCTTATCATTGGCTTGGACGGTCCTGGCTGCCTACAAGACGCCGAATGCGTGTATTGGTCACCGGGGCGGCTGGGTTCATTGGATCCCATGTGGCGGACTATTGTCTGGCCCTGGGCCATGCGGTTGTGGCTGTCGATGACCTGTCCGGTGGGCTGCGGGAAAATGTTCCGGCCGGCGCCGAATTCATTCAGGGGGATTTGCGGGACCCCGTGGTGGTCGAGCGGCTGTGGGCGGAGGCCGGGCCTTTTGAAATCGTTTATCACCTGGCGGCCTACGCTGCGGAGGGCCTGTCGCATTTTGTCCGGCGCTTCAACTACCAAACCAATCTGGTGGCGTCGGTCAATTTGATCAATGCCGCTGTCAATCACGGAACCCGCACGTTCGTCTTCACTTCCTCCATCGCCGTCTATGGCACGGGTCAAACGCCCCTGACCGAAAGCCTGGACCCGCGACCGGAAGATCCCTACGGCATTTCGAAATATGCGGTCGAACTGGACCTCCGGGCCGCCCAGTCGCAGTTCGGACTGGATTTTATTATTTTTCGGCCCCACAACGTCTACGGCGAACGACAGAACGTGGCCGACCGCTACCGCAACGTCATCGGCATTTTCTTCAATCAGATTTTGCAGGGGAAACCCATGACCATCTTCGGCGACGGCCGGCAGACCCGGGCGTTTTCGCACATCGACGACGTCGCCCCAGTTATCGCCCGATCCCCCTTTGTGGTGGAGGCCCGGAACAATGTCTTCAACGTCGGCGCGGACACTCCGCACACGGTGCTGGATCTGGCGCAGAGCGTGGCTCGCGCCATGGGTGTGCCGCCCAAGTTGCAGTTCCTGCCCACCCGGCACGAGGTGCTCCACGCTTTTGCCGATCACTCCAAGGCCCGGCGCGTCTTCGGCACGGGAAAGACCATCGACCTGAAAACCGGGATCGAGCAGATGGCAGCCTGGGCACGAAAGCGCGGACCCCAGGCGATGTCGGTGTTTGGTGAGATCGAAGTTGCCAAGAATCTTCCGCCCAGTTGGCGGAACCACCCGACGACGTGAACGCCCGTCGGTTGTGTTCGCAGCATTTGGTTTGGGGCTCCCGCGTGCCAGTATGGCGGCAGTGAATCTGCTTTTCCTCGGGGACATCGTCGGCGAACCGGGCCGTCGGGCCGTGCGCACCTTGCTACCCGGGCTTTGCCGCCGGCACGCGCTGCAGTTCGTGGTCGTGAACGGCGAGAACTCAGCGGGCGGACGCGGGATCACCGCCCTCATCACCCGCGAATTGCTGGCGCTCGGCGTCGACGTCATCACCACCGGCGATCATGTCTGGGACCAGCGGGAAACCGCGGATTTCCTGCCGACCGAACCGCGCCTGCTGCGGCCGCACAACTACCCGGCGGGCGTTCCCGGGAACGGGTCGGTCATCGTCCGCAAACCCGGACTCCCACCCGTTGCCGTGCTGAACCTGCAAGGACGCACCTTCATGCCTCCGTTGGAGAATCCCTTCGTGATGGGCCCGGCGGAAGTGGCTCGCTTGCGCCAGGAGACGCCCATCATTTTTGTCGACATCCACGCCGAAGCGACCTCCGAAAAAATTGCCCTGGGCCGACTGCTCGACGGTTCGGTGAGCGCTGTGGTCGGCACCCACACGCATGTGCAAACCGCCGATGACTGGATCCTTCCCCGCGGCACGGCTTACCTGACGGACGCGGGTTTTTGCGGAGCGCATGACGGGGTTCTGGGTCGCGAAGTGGAGCCCATCATCCGGCGTTTTCAAACCGGTCTGCCAACGCGATTCGACATTGCCTCCGGGCGCGTCCGGGTGCAGGGCTGCGTCGTCGAGATCGACGAAACCACCGGCCTGGCGCGCCAAGTCACCCGGGTGGATGTTCCGCTCGAAAGCGTCCCAGTGCCCGCGGAAGCTGGTTAGCATCGATCAACCCCGGGTTGCCTCGCATTTTCAGTTAGAAGACTCCTCTCATGGCACGCATCAGCAAATCCCAGTGGGACTTTGGGAACAGTGAACTTTTTTCCGCGGCGGAAGTCCGGGCGGTTTGGTCCGTCACCGACCTGACCCAGCGCGTGAAGCGACTGGTGGAGAAGGAATTTCCGAGTGTCCAGGTACGCGGGGAGGTCTCCAACCTGCGCCAGCAGGCCAGCGGGCACTCGTACTTCGTACTCAAGGATGCCACCGCCCAACTCAATTGTGTGCTGTTTCGAGGCCAGGGTGGTCCCGGACGCGCCGCCGTGTGCGATGGCGGACAGGTCATTCTGGGGGGCGAACTGACGGTCTACGAACCGCGGGGCACTTATCAATTGCGCGTCACGAGCGTGGAGGCAGAGGGCGTTGGCGCACTCCAGGCGGCGTTCGAACGGCTGAAGCAAAAGCTCGATGCCGAGGGCCTGTTCGCGCCGGAGCGGAAGCGCCCCCTCCCCCCCTACCCGGCCCGCATTGGAATTGTCACTTCGCCCACGGGCGCCGCCCTGCAGGATGTGTTGCATGTGATCGGTCGCCGATTCGCCGGCCTTGCCATCGTGCTCGCCCCGAGTCGCGTCCAGGGCACCGGGGCGGCGGCCGAGATTGTCACCGCCATCGAGCGGCTCAACCGCTGGAGCGCGGAACACGAACCGCTTGACCTGATCTTGCTCACGCGCGGCGGCGGGTCCCTCGAGGATCTCTGGTGCTTCAATGAGGAAGTGGTTGCCCGGGCCATTGCCAACTCGACGTTGCCGGTGGTCTCCGCCGTCGGCCACGAAATCGATTTCACCATCGCCGACTTCACCGCCGACCTCCGCGCCGCCACCCCCAGCGCAGCCGCGGAGTTGATCACCCAGCACTACGTCGCCAGCCGGGAATGGGTCGCCCATTCCGCCAAACTTCTGGCCCAACGCATGGCCGACCGTCTGGAATGGGTGACGTCCGATCTGGAAGAGTTTCGCCGCCGACTTGATCGCACCCATCCCCGTCGTCGTCTGGAAACCTGGGCTCAGCGCCTGGACGAGTGGCAGCAAGCGCTGGGTCGATTGATCCAGCGACAGCTTCGCGATCGCCGCGCCGCGGTCGGCATTCAGCAACGGAATCTCCTGCTTTGGAAACCCCGCACCCAACTTCTGGAGCGTCGCCGTCGACTCGCCGAGTTGCGTCGTCGCCTCCCCGAACTGGCCCGCACCCAGTCGTCCCGGAAAGCGGGCCGGCTCACGGAATTGCAATCGCGCCTCCGCCTGTTGAATCCGGCGAACGTGCTGCAGCGGGGCTATTCCATCACCCTGGATTCGACGTCGGGCTCGGTCATCCGCGATGCCGCAAAAGTAATTTCCGGTCAACGACTTCAGACCCGACTGACCCACGGGGAAGTCCACAGCGTTGCGACCCGCGCCATCACCGAAGGAGAGGAAAAAGGCTCCGGGCGGTCCGCAGTAAATTGACCCGTCCGGCACAAATGTTTCGCAACCTCGCTTGCCCGCCCCCCTATCCAAGCGCCAGTGTGCCGCGTTTCATCTTATGGCAGAACTAATTGGAAACCTTTTGGTAGCACAGTCCGGCGGTCCCACCAGCGTCATCAACGCTTCCGTGGCCGGCGTCATCACCGAGGCTGGGCAACACGACTTCATTGAAGAGATTTATGGCGGTCAAAACGGCATATTGGGAATCCTGAATGAATCGCTCATCGACATCGGCGACGAATCGCGCCGTAACATCGACGGGCTGAAGTACACGCCGGCAGCCGCCTTGGGGACTTGCCGGTACAAGATCAATTTCGACAAGCAACCCGAGCAGGCCGCCAAGGACATGGCGCGATTGTTTGAGGTGTTCGCGGCCCACAACATCCGTTATTTCTTTTATGCGGGTGGCAACGATTCCCAGGATACCGCTCACAAGATTCATCTGGAAGCCGTCAAACGCGGCTACGAAATGCGCGTGATGGGTGTGCCCAAGACCATCGATAATGATCTCCCGGCCACCGACCATTGCCCGGGCTACGGATCGGCCGTGAAATATTGCGCCACCACCGTCGCCGAGGTCGGTCTCGATGTCGGTTCCATGGCCACGGACGACGGCTCCTGCTGCATCGTGGAAGTCATGGGCCGCGCTGCCGGTTGGATCGCGGCCGGGACGGTTTTGGCCAAGCAGGGCGTGGCCGCGAATGCCCCGCACATCATTCTGCTTCCGGAGGTGCCCTTCGTGGAGGAGAAGTTCCTCGCCAAGGTCAAGGACACCGTCGCCGCCTACAAATACTGCATCGTCGTCTGTGGCGAAGGGGTGAAGAATGCCGCGGGCGAAGAGATCGGCGCCGACAAGAGCCGGCTCGATGCGTTTGGGCACCCGGTGCTCGCGGGCGCGAGCGAGGTGTTGAAGCAACTGGTTCAGAACAAGCTGAATCTCAAAACCCGCACCGTGTTGCTGGGTTACGCGCAGCGCGCCGCCGCGCATTTTGCCAGCCAGACCGACGCCGACGAGGCGTTTGCCTGCGGCGTGGCCGCCGTCAAGGCCGCCGTCCGGGGCGAGTCGGGCCTGATGCCCAAGATCGTGCGCACCAGCAATTCCCCATACAAGTGGGCGATTGCCATGGAACCGCTGGAAAACATCGCCAACGTGGAGCATTTCATCCCGCGCGACTGGATCCAGCCCGATGGTTTCCTGCCCAACGAACAGTTTGTGCAGTACGCGTCGCCGTTGATAGAAGGCACCGTCCGCCCGCCGGAACGGAATGGCCTGCCCCAATACGTGACGCTGGCCAAGAATCCGGTGGAGAAAAAGCTCCCGCCGCGCTGATCCACTCCGCTTCGTATTTCATCAAAGGGCTCCGGTCTTCCGTGGCCCTTTTTAATTTCCCCGCGCCGCTCCAGCCGCCCCGTGAGAAACCGCTTGAAGTCCGACCCGCCCGCGGACGTATGTACCCGGATGTTTTCGGTGTCGCGATTCCTGTTCACGCTTGCCCGGGCGGGGCATGGGGTCTGGTTGGCGACGGCCCTGGCGGCCGCACCCCCGGTCAGCTTTCTGAAGGAGGTCGCCCCGCTCCTGCAGGAGCATTGTCTCACCTGCCATCAGACCTCCAAAGCAAAAGGCAAATACCGGCTCGATACCTTCGACGCGCTGC
>JAYTHD010000302.1:0-10360 GCA_043732975.1 Verrucomicrobiota bacterium | reverse complement strand
GTGAACGAAATGTTCGTGCAGTACCGGGACCGGTTTGGAAAGAAGCGGAAGGACGGCGCGCGGCCGATTCGTGGCGTGCCGTTGCCGGGCATCAGCGTGTTGCGGGATTTGCGGGTGGATGCGGTGGGGTGACTGCAATTCCCAGAGTTCACAGATTCACACCGACAGATTTCCCGCGTTCTCAGGCGTGGTAATGCACTCCGTTTGCAGGGAGATCACGGTGTGACGTGGCCGTAATCCAGATTGAGCAGGCCCCATCACTTCAGGAGGGGAGAGAATTACCGCTATTCTTCAAGCCCGGTGAGAACACCACAACGGATTCGGGATCTTCGGGCGCCCTCGATATATAATAAACCGGTCACTTAAATGGCTCAAACCCCAGGCGAACACGTTCCGGCAGACGTTTGGATTTGAACGTGAGGGTGCCGCAGCAATGCCTCCAAAGGCGGATGGAAAAACTCCAACTTTGGTGGAGGTGTAGATTTCAGCCGACGCGGCCAAATTTCTTCTCCAGTTCACGCCAATTCATCTCGATCAACGTGGGTCGGCCGTGTGGACAGGTATAGGGCATGGCGCAGCGGCGGAGATCATCGACCAGTTGGCGGACCTCGGGTTCACGCAGGGTGTCGTTGGCCTTGACGGCGTGGCGGCAGACCGTTTTGGCGACGACGTGTTCCGAGAGACGACCGGAGTTGACGCCCTGTCCGGCCGCCTTGAGTTCATCGATGAGCCCCACGGCAAATTGCCGGGGGTTCGACGCCTTGACCGTCGGCGGCAATGAATCGAGCAGGAAGGTGCGCTCGCCGAATTCGCTCAGGCCCACGCCGAGGCGGACCAGCGTCTCTAAGTTACGTCCGACAAACTCGGCGTCGCGCGGCGAAAGTTCGACCGTTTCCGGCAGGAGCAATCGCTGGCTCGGGGACGTTCCGGCGTCTTCCAGGCGATTCAACATTTGCTCGTAGAGGACGCGTTCGTGGGCGGCGTGTTGATCCATCAGGACGAGGCCGCGATCCGATTCCAGCAAGACATAGAGACGGCCCACGATGCCGACATAACGCAGTGGCACCTTCAACAAGGGAATGGGAGCGCCGGACGAAGGGGCGCAGGCTTGGACGCTGGCAGCGACCGGTGGGTTTTCCGGAGGCGCCGCGTTCGCGCCGGGAATCGAGGCCGAGAGGCCGGACTCCTCAGGGGCCGATGGAACGTTTGAATCACCCGCCGCTGCTGAATCTCCCGCGAAATACCTGGGAACGGCGTGCGGATGGGTCGCGTTGAGCGAGAGCGGCAGTGCGGGTTGGTGTGGTCCGGGATCGGGTGGAGGCGTCGGGGAAAGTTGAAATTCAGTGGGCTGGTGCGTCCGCGCTGGAGTGGCTGCCGAACGATTCGGGGGGGCGGGGCCGGTCGCCGGCTGCGTGGCGGTGGCCAACCTGAGCAGGGTCTCCCGCACCGCCTGGGCGACCAGTCGTCGCACGCGCATCTCTTCGCGGAACTTCACCTCCCGCTTTTGCGGGTGAATGTTAACGTCCACGGCGGCCGGGTCGATTTCGAGAAACAAACAAGCCACCGGATAGCGGCCCTTCATCAGGACGGTGTGGTAGCCTTCGACCAGCGCGAAACTTAATCCCCGATTGTCGACCGGGCGTTGGTTGACGAACAGATGTTGATCATCCCGGGTGCTCCGGGAAACGCCCGGCGCACCGATGAAGCCCCAGAGGCGGAAGCAGGTTTCGGTGGTCTCGACACGTGGCGGAGGGGCGTCGGCCAGGGCAAACCCATCGCCGGTGTGGTGGGGATTTTCTTCGGTGTCGGGTTGAAATGACTCGCTGATCTCGGCGCGGAAATCCACCGGCAGCAGGGGCACATCCGTGCCGAGGAATGTTTTCAGACGTTCCCGCAGAGCGGCGAAACGTTCCTCCTCCTCGGACCATTTTACGGGCGGCAATTGCCAGAGCGTGCGGCCGTCGCTGGTAAAGGTGAATCCGACCTGGGGATAAGCCAACGCCGCGAGGGTGAGATAGTGTTGCAGGTGCGCCCGCTCGGTCTCCTCCGCCCGGAGGAATTTTCGTCGCGCCGGCAGGTTGAAAAAAAGCGAGCGGACTTCAATCACCGTGCCGGGGGCACAACCAGCCGACTTCACCTCCACGATCCGGCCGCCTTGGATGATGACTTGCGTTCCTTCGCCGGTCTGGTCGTCGCGCTCCCGGGTGGTGAGGGTGAACCGGCTGACGCTGGCAATGCTGGGGATGGCTTCGCCGCGAAAGCCCATGGTGCGGACGGACGCGAGATCTTCCGCCCGCTGAATCTTGCTGGTCGCATGGCGCTCCAGACAGAGGAGGGCGTCGTCCTTGCTCATGCCGCAACCGTCGTCCGTGACCCGGATCAGACTCCGCCCGCCGGCGGCGATCTCGACGCCGATGTGTCGCGCGCCGGCGTCGAGGGCGTTTTCGACGAGTTCCTTGGCCACACTGGCGGGGCGTTCGACAACCTCGCCCGCAGCGATCTGGTTGGCGACCTGCTCGGACAGTAGACGGATGCGGTTCACGGGCGCGCGGGTCTCGGGAAGGTCTCAGTCAAGGCCTGTGGTTAGAAACGGCCGGCGCCGCGCCGATCTTCGGGGTGGGGCAGTCGGCTTGATTCACGACGATCTACTTCGCCATTGGGTGGCGCGGCCACCTTGGCTGGCTCGGGAGCTTTGGATTTGAACGCCGAGCGAAAAAACCAATGTCGGGTGATCAAATTGTTCACGTTGCTGACCAGTAGACTGGTGTTCGCCGTGATATTGGTGTCGCGCAGCAGGAGAATGTTCAGATTCGTCAGGGTGAGATTCACGTTTTGGGCGATACCCGGTAATTTCTGATTCAACGAATCCATGAGTTTCTGGCTGGTGGCCAGGGTCTTGGCGATGTCATTGGTCAGCCCAGGTAACACGTCGGCAACCTCGCCGGTGATGCGCCGGGTGTTGCTAATCAGCCCGGCGAGATCGTTCGTCAGCGCGGCGACCGCTTGGCGCGCCGTCATCAGCGTCAGCACCACGTCGTTGGTGAGACTGCCCACGGTGGTCCGGGCGTAGGCCATGGTGTTGACGGCCTCGTTCGCAACTTGTGGCAAATCGTGTCGGAGAAAGGCGGTGATGTCGTCGGCATTCCGTAGGATGCGTTGCGCCTGGGCCATCAGGGTTTCGGATAGATCCAGCGCGAGATAATAGCCTTTCTGGCCATTGGTCAACGCGCCGTAAAGGATTTGGTTGGTGTCTCTGCTATAGGCGAATTTTTCCCAGAGGACGCCGGGTTTGCCGTTCGGCAGATTGCTCACGGTGACAAGACTGTTGCGGCTGCTGGGATCCACTTCGATGAAACTGCCGCCGGCAATTTCGATGGGGAAGCCGCCGATCCGTACCCGCGAATCCGCACCGATGAAGCCGTCGTAGGGCTGCGTGACCTTGAAGCTGACGAAGACGTTGAGATTGTTAGTCTGGCAGTAATCCCAAGCCCGCGTGGCGAGGTTCAGCGCCGTCACCTCGGTCACTTCGCCGACCCGGAAGCCCATCATCTGCACGGGTGTTCCCTTCTTGAAACCCGTGGCGTCGGGCATGTAGGTGTAATAAGGGATGTAGGTGATGAACCAGCCCCGATTTTTGGCTGTTTGCTTCACGAAGTAGAGGAAGCCCCCGATCATCAACAGCGCCGTCACCGCGAGGAAGAGCCCGGTGATCCATTCCACCTTGCGCAGGCGGATGCGGAGTTGCGGCGTGAGATCCTGTATTGGCATGACAGTGAGATGCGTTTCCGGTCCGTGACCCGGGAAGCAAAGCTCCCGATTGCCCCGACGTCGAGGGGGAGGCGCGGAAGATTTGGATCCGCCCGGATCGCGGCTCTGTGACCCGCAGGGGACTCGCAGAGTGGCGGTCACGGTGGCGCGAGTCTCTGACGAGCCAAGCGATGACGAAGTCCGTCCCCAACGCGGCTGGCTCGAGAGACTCTCGCCCCACCAATTTTGTGGCCATAGGCCCGTGATTGGCGTGCGGGTCGGTGCCCCGCAGCAGGATTCCGGGTAGCGCTGGCGTCTCGGCCGGCGAAATTGGGTGGAGCGGTCGGCTTTACCAGAGTTGGATCGACTCGCCGACGTGGACGTCAGCGGTACAGGCGCGACGCAGAGTCGCGGTCCGTGGATAACGGAAGCAGTTTCCTTCGCAGCCCTGGCGAGTGTCGAACCGGGGCTATCCCGTTTACTTTTGGATGACCTGGACGATCACCGGTGGTGGTTCGATGTTCGCCCGGGTCAATTCCACATGGGCGCCCTCGGTGAGTTGGAAGAAGGTGTCCCAGTAGGCGGTGTGCGCACACCAGGCCCGCAGTTCAAAGTGGAGCTTGCCGTTGATATCCTTGATCACCGCTTCCGTTGCGGGGGATTTTACCACCAGCGGATTGGCGGCGGCCACGCCCAGCAGCAGTTGGCGGACTTTGGCCGGGTCGTTTTGCGGTCCCACGATAACATTGATGTCCGCCCGGCGAAGCGGGTTGCCGCTGAAATTCGTCAGGACGTCGCCCGTGATCTTGGAATTGGCCACGATCGTGAGCTTGTTGTCCATCGTGTTCAGAATGGTGTGGAAAATCTGAACTTCGTCCACGATGCCCTCGGTGCCGGCGACGGCGATGTAATCCCCCTTCTTGATCGGCCGGAAGAAAATGATCATGAATCCGGAGGCGAAGTTGGAGATATTCCCGGACAGCGCGGCGCCGATGGCGATGCCAGCGGCCGCAATCAGGGCGGTGAACTGCGTGGTTGGGATCCCCAGTTGGCCGAGTGCGGCGATGAGGATCAGGATCATCAAGATCGACGAGCAAATGTTCGCCAGGAAGCGACTGAGCGTGGCGTCCACCTTCCGGGCGTCCAAAAGGCGGGTGATCATGCCTTTCATCGCTCCGGCAATGATGCGGCCGACGATGAGGATCAACACGGCGACCACCAGATTGCGACCGAAGGTCATCCCGTTTTCCGCCAGCCACGTCGTGGCCTGGGCGTAGTAGTCTTTGACGGCAGCCGCAGGGGTTGCCTGTGCGAGCATCGAGTTCATGTTCATCTGATTAAGTATTGCGTTTTCTGATACGTCCGCGAAGGACGTTGGTGCGCATCATGGCGCCTCGCGGTCCATGATCCAGTGCGGACCTGTCAGGTCGATCTGTACCGGGCAAGGCCGACCCGCCTCAATGGAAGGCGAACTTCAGGCCGTCCACTTGAGACTGGAAAACGCCTCGTTCAAACCCGCGCTGGAAACCGCACCGGTCTCGCTGGCGGGGGCGTTGCTTAAGCGGAGACGCAGGTACTCGATGGCGTCGTCGTAGGAATTGATCCCGCGTGGCAGGGTGGTTCCGGCGGCGTTGGGATGCCCACCGCCGCCTTCAAATTTCCGGGCTATTTCCAGGGCCTCGCCGTGGCGACTGCGGAAACTGACCACAAAACTGCCCATGCCTTTGCGGAAGATCGTGGCCAGCACGAGAAACCGGGTTCCGCCGGTGTTGAGCAGTTGATGGACGATCAAATTGGAATTGCCGATGGGCGGCCGGACCGCGCCGACGGTCGACGACAACTCGGTCTGGTTCACCACGGCGAGGGAATAGCCGATGGGATCCTCCACCCGTCGCTTGGTGGTCATCACTTCCAGCAAGGGATGGTCCAGCAAGGACTCCATCTGGCCGTTCAAGATTTGATGGAGGTTCCAGAAGCCATACGTTTTCACGAGGCTCGCGTAGTCACAGGCGAGGGGAAAATCCGGATCGTCCTCCAAAAAGAGATCGCCGACATTGGTGAGGTGGACTAATCGCTCCAGCGCCGGCGAAGCCAGTCCGTGAACGACCGCGAGGTCGTAGCACAGTTGAGCGGCGGACTTCCGGGGATCATGGATCCAGTGAGCCAGGCGGGCCTGACCCGGAGGCGTGTGATGATCCAGCGCCAGCCAGTTCACGCGATCCAGACGCGCCTCCAAAGTGAAATCCGCCACCCAGGCCACGTCTTCCTTCAGGGCGCGCATTTTCCAGCCTTGGTAGTGGTAGGCCTGAACCTCGACGTCGGCGCCGAAAATCTGCCGGGCCAGCCTTTGCAGGAGAAATCCAGACACGAATCCATCGAGATCGCTTTCGTGGGTGAGGATGACCTCCGGTCGGGCCAAAAGTGGCGGCTTCATCCGTCGAGACTAGCGGGCAATCCATCCGGTCGCCAAGAATCGGCGGAAACCCGTTTCTGCGTGTGCTTTCGCTTTCGCGACTGCCCGGCAGCTTGCATTCTCGCCGCCATGTTTGGCGACATTCGCAGCGTTCACTTCATCGGCATCGGGGGCACGGCCATGGCCAGTGCCGCGGTCGCCATGCAGCAGCGCGGATTTCGGGTGACCGGTTCTGATCAGAACGTGATCTACCCGCCCATGTCCACGTTCCTGGCCGAGCACGCCATTGCGGTTCAGGCCGGCTACGCGGAGAGCAACCTGGGACATCGGCCGGACCTCGTGGTGGTGGGAAATGCGATTTCGCGGGGAAATCCGGAGGCGGAGGCCGTGTTGGAGCGCAAGCTACGCTATTGCTCACTGCCCGAACTGCTCAAGGAGTTTTTCATTCGGGGCAAACGTTCCCTGGTCGTGAGTGGCACGCATGGCAAGACCACCACCACGTCGCTGCTCACCTGGGTTTTTGAGACGGCCGGCCGGAATCCGTCCTACCTGATCGGTGGCATTCCGCGCAATCTCGGCCAGGGCGCCCGCTTCACGGATTCGCCGTGGTTCATCATCGAGGGTGACGAGTACGACACCGCGTTTTTCGACAAGCGGTCCAAGTTTGTCCATTACCTTCCGGAAGTCGTGATCATCAATAATCTGGAGTTCGATCACGCGGACATCTTTCCCGACATCGCGGCGATCCAACTGTCCTTCCGTCGCCTGGTGAATCTGATCCCGCGCAACGGTCTCCTCCTGGCCAACGGCGACGAGCCGCAATTGGCACCGGTGCTGGAGGTGCGGCATTGTTCGGTGAAGCGCTTTGGCCTGGGAGCGGACAACGAAATCCGGGCCACGGAAATCAAGTTGCGGGACGCGGGCTCGGAATTCCGCTTGGGCGACACCACTTTCTCCGTGCCGCTGGTCGGTGAACTCAATGTACGTAATGCCCTGGCGGTGGCGGCGTGCGCGCGGCACTGCGGTTTGACCGATCCGCAAATCCAGGCGGGGTTCGACACCTTCACCGGGGTGGCGCGTCGCATGGAATTGCGGGGCGAGGCGGGTGGCGTGACCGTGGTCGACGATTTCGGACATCACCCCACGGCGTTGCGGGAGACGATTCGGGCCTTGCGGGTCCGCTTCCCGGGCCGGCGTCTGTGGGCGGTGTTTGAGCCCCGTTCCAACACGACCCGGCGCAACGTTTTCCAAACCGAGCTGGTGGAGGCGCTGGAGTGGGCCGATGTGATTGTGGTGGCCGAGGTGGCGCGCCTGGAACAGTTGCGTCCGGAGGAGCGTTTGGACCCGGAGAAACTGATGCAGGATTTGCGACGGACGGGCAAGCCCGCGGCTTATCTGCCGACGGTCGACGCCATTGTGGACCACCTCGCCATCCAGACTCGCCCGGGCGATGTCGTCTGTTGCTTCAGCAACGGCGGTTTTGGCGGCATCCATGCCCGATTGCTGTCGCGGCTCGGGTCCGTCCAGGCTTGAACACCCGTTCCCACCAGCTGCCCTTGGCGGCGGGGGGAATTCGCTTGGTTCGGCGGGGGTGGCCCGCTATCCAGAGGCATGAAAAGCAAGCGCGGGGGGATCCGTTGGGGATTCGCAGTTTTCGGGCTGGCCTGGCAAATCCTCCAGGCCCAACAATCGGGGCCAACCAATGCGCCGGCCAAATGGAAGTGGGAGCAGATGGATCCCGGCCCATTTTTCACCAGCAATGTCGAATTCAACAAGACCAACACGGCGCTCAAAGTAGTCACCCTGCGGTTGAGCGACGGCACAAATCGGGAAGCGGCGGCGGTGGCTTTTGACACCATGACCCTGCGCTGGGCAGGTGCCTGGGATGGCGGTTTTTTGCATCTGCCCAAAGGCCGTGACGGAATGGAAGGCGTGCCGCGGCCCTGGGGTAACTTGGGTTGGACCACGCCCATGGGGCCGGGGTGGAGTCTCGACGGCGATCTGAAGGATCCCCGCCAGAGCCCCTTCGAGCGATTGCCCGATAAGTGGGGAAAATGGCGCGGCCTGCACCTGCAGGGAGATGACGTGTTGTTGGAATACACTGTGGCCGGCGTGCCGGTGCTGGAACAGGTAAGTTTCCGCCGGATTGAGGGCCTTCCTTTGTTTACGCGGATCCTGCAATTCGATGCTCCGGTACGGAATCAATCCCTGGTGCTCGGCTGGGTCCCCAACGGCGAGACGCGGGCGGTGGGCGGGTTTGCCTTCGTTCGGGATCCCATTTCCCAGCGATTTGTCGCGGCGATGGTGACCGGGCTGAACAAGTTGAGTTGGATTTCCGGGGCGGGCGGAAAGCTGATCCTCCACTTTGTCGAGGTTGATCGGACCAAGCCGGTCCGGATTGATCTTAGCTATGGGGTATCGCGGCCCGACGGTCTCATTGATTTTCCCAGTCCACCCCTCGAGCCAGTCCCGCCCCCGGCCAACTTGATCGAGGCCGCACAGCCCCCGGTGAGACCGGTCCCCAAGCCCTATCCGGTCCCGGTGGATCTGCGTCCCAGGCTCGCGCCAAAGCCCGGCCGTTGGGGAGGTCCGTTGATCACTCAGGGACGGCTCGCCACCAGCGGGGGCGACGGGCCGTACGTCGTGGATACCATTACCCCGCCGGAGCCCAATCCTTACAACTCGTGGCTGAGATTCAGTGGATTTGATTTTTTTGCGGATGCCACCCGGGCGGCGATTTGCTCGGTGAGCGGCGATGTCTGGGTGGTCTCGGGACTTAATGAAAAACTCGATCACCTCGAATGGAAGAGGTTCGCCACCGGCTTGTTTCAGCCGCTGGGACTCAAGATTGTCGACGACGTGGTTTATGTGACCTGTCGCGATGGCATCATCCGGCTGCACGATGAAGACGGGGATGGCGAGGCGGATTTTTATGAATCGTTCAACAATGACGTCACGATCACGCCGCATTACCACGAATTCTGTCTGGGACTGGAAACCGACCTGGAGGGTAATTTCTATTTCAGCAAGGGCGGAAACCTCGACGAAGCGATCATCCCGCACCAGGGCACGTTCAATCGGGTGTCCAAGGATGGGTCCAAACTCAGCATCGTGGCGACGGGCCTGAGGGCGCCCAACGGTATGTCGGTGGGACCGCAGGGTGAGCTGACGACGAGTGACAATGAAGGCAACTGGGTCCCGGCGTCGCGGGTGAACTTCATGAAGCCGGGGGGATTTTACGGTCATGTTTTCACCGCCCATCAGCTGCCCAAGCCGACAACTTATGACGGCCCCGTGTTCTGGTTGCCCAAGAACGTCGACAATTCCAGCGGTGGCCAGACGTGGGTGACGTCCCGGCGGTGGGGCCCGTTTGAGGGCGACCTGCTGCACACGAGCTACGGGCTTTGTTCTTTGTTCAAGGCTTTCTATGAGACCGTCGATGGTGTCACGCAGGGCGGCGTGGTGCGGTTTCCACTGAAATTTGATTCGGGCGTGATGCGCGGACGGTTCAGTCCGGGCGACGGGCAGTTGTACCTTTGCGGGCTGGTCATCTGGCAGAGCAACGGTGCCCAGAAGGGAGCGATGCATCGGGTTCGGTATACGGGCAAGCCGGTGGCATCCCTGCGCGACCTGGCGGTGAAAGCGGACGGGGTGGAACTGGGCTTCACGACCGCGTTGGATCGGGCTTCGGTGGAAGACACGGCGAATTGGTCGGTGGAACGGTGGAACTACAAATGGACCGAAAAATATGGGTCGCCGGAATTCTCCGTGAAGGATCCTGACCGCAAGGGACATGACACCATGACGGTCAAGAGTGTCCGGCTTTTGCCGGGCGGACGCGTGCGGGTGGAGTTGCCGGAGATTGCTCCGGTGATGCAGCAACGCCTCAAGTTCGCGCTCAAGACGGCGGAAGGACAACCCCTGGAGCAGGAGGTGTGGCATACCATCCATCGCGTACCGGCCGCGCCTTGATCGGTGAGCGGTGGGTGGTGGCGGCGGATTCAGAAGATCTCGCTGTAGCGGGGCAGGGGAAACGACAGCAGGGACTGGGCGCGGGCGGAGTTCAGGCTGGTGTCGGGCGGTCGCGGCGCACCGCGATATTCGCGCAGGGAGGCTGCCTGGATGCGCCCGGCCAAGTGCGGATATTGTTTCGCCACGAGCTGGCCCGTTTCCCAGCGAGAGAGTCGCTCGGCCCCGGCG
>JAYTHD010000301.1:0-8013 GCA_043732975.1 Verrucomicrobiota bacterium | reverse complement strand
CGCACCCGCCAGATTCGTCACGGCGGCCACGGCGATGGCGACCCGCGGCGTCAGCGCCTTGGTCGACACTCCCATGGCGATGGAATTCGCGGTGTCGTGAAAGCCGTTGATGTATTCAAACACCAGGGCGGCGAGGATGACCGCAAGAAGAAGCGTCATGGGGGAGCAAAAGCAGGAACCGAAACCAATGCAGGTCGGTACCGTTCAGGAATTCTTGAGAACAATGTGGAACACGACGTTCCCCACGTCCCGGCAGCGATCAATCACCTTTTCCAGCAGATCGTACAGGTCCTTGAGCGCGATCACACTCGCGGCGTCCTTTTCACCGGCGTACATCTGGCGGAGCAAATCCACCATCAGCTTGTCCGCCTCCCCTTCGAGGTACTGCAACTGATCGTTCTGCTCCTTCACGATCTCCAACCGCGTCCCGCCGCGCAGTTCCTTCACCATCAGGACCACGATATCCGTCGCCTTGCCCAGCAACTGGGCCTGGCGGGAGAAATCCGTCCGACGAACCCGATCCGGCGAGATGAGCAACCGCTCCCCGAACTTCTCCAGGGTCTTCGGGATCTTGTAGAGTGCATGGGAGACCGCCTCGATATCCTCCCGCTCCAAGGGCGTCGAGAAGGTGGTCGTCAAGCGTTCACTCAATTCCTCGGTGATCTTTTTATCCCGCTTGCGCAGCAGGGCGAAATCATCGAGCGACCCCTGATTCGGGGCGTTCAACAATTGGGCCAGGAGCTTGGCGCTGGCCTGCGCTTCCTGTGCACTTTGATCCAGGAGATCGAAAAAAATCGAACCGCTGCCGACGAGTCGTTGAAGTGAGAATGCCATGAACGCCCCACCGGTAACCTCCCCTGCACATCCTCGCACGAAGAGAAATGAACAATTATGTTACATTTGTGTGACGAAACCACTGAACGCCCCGCCCGTCGCCACTTCGACATTCACCGAACGGATGGGAAGACTACGCTTCGACCAGTTGTCCCGGCCCGGGCGAATGCACCTTGATGCGCGGCCAGCGCCGGTGAATCTGCTGGGCAAACCACGCCCGCGCCGGTGCGTCCCCGTGCCCCAGCAGAACGACCTTCGGATTGACCTGCCCGACAAATTCCAGCAGGTCGCGACGCTGGGCATGCGCCGAGAGGTCGAATTCCTCCACCTGACACGACCGGGTCAACTGGGGCGCATCATCGCTGAAATGGAAGCGCGATCCGGGCCGGGCCGCCCGCAGCTTCCCGGCGGGGGAATCCGGATCCGCATAGCCCACGAACAGGATCGAATGCCGGGGGTCTCCGGCCATGCGCACCGCCAGATCGTGCGCCGCCGTATGCGCCACCATCATGCCGGACGTGATGACAAAGATCCGGCCCGGCGACAACTTGAGCTCGGGGATATGCTTGGGTGAAACCACCTGGAGATCCAGCGCCTCCGTTAGTTTCAAACGGGTCAGATGGCGGTTGATCCGGTGCGATTCCAGATCGTAAATCTCAGTGAAAACACGACCGAGGCCCCCGATGTAGACCGGTTGCCGCTTCAATTCCCCCGCATCCATCATCAGGGCGATCTCGGCCAGAATCTCCTGGGTGCGACCCAGAGCGAAGGCGGGGATCAGCACCGACCCCTTGCGTTTGAGCGTCTCAGTCATGATGCCGCCGAGGCGCTTCATTTCCGATTCCCGGGACCAATCCTTGGCCTGCTGCACCGCGCCACGGGTGGTCTCCATGATCAGGACGTCGGCTTTGACATCGTCGAAATCGGCCTTGCGGAGGATCGTCTGGTCGTGGAACGAGACGTCGCCGGTGTAGAACAAGGTCTGCTTCTGTCCGCGCAACAGCACGCCCGCCGAACCCAGCGCATGACCCGCGTCATGAAACTCAACGGTCGGCGACTGCACGCCGCGACGGCATTTGTGGGGCGGGGCGAACTCGATCTCACGACCGTACTTGAAGCCCTGGAAAACCGGAGCGAGGTCGTCCACCTGCTCGTGGGTGAAGAAGGGATATTCGTTGATGCCCAGTTCCGTGCGCTGCCGCTCCATGACATTCACGGAATTGTGCAGGACTCGCTCGACGAGGAAGTAGCTCAACTCGGTCATCAGCACATGCGCGTTGGGAAACTGCTGCAGCGCCACCGGCAAGGCACCGACGTGATCGTGGTGACAGTGGGTGATCACCACGGCATCCAGATCCTCCTTGGCGATGCGATTGAAGAGCGGCAGGGCCGCCCGGCCTTCGCGTTTCGGATGCACGCCGGCATCCAGCAGGACCGTGTGCCCTTCCACGTCGACAAACCAGGAGCTTGCGCCGATCTCGGCATCGGGATTGAGATTGATAATCCTCATGCCCGGTAGCGAGACAGGTCAAGCGACCCGGGGAAACAGGAATTTCGAGGTGATTTCAGCGCGCCCAAGCGATTTCATCCAAAACGCACGCCGGGGATTTTGGCCACGACGGAGCGGAAAGGAAGGAGCGGATATTCCCGCGTCGCGCCATCCGGCAGGCCCATTCCGAAATACAGCGATGCGCAAATTACGGGCGGTGAACAACTCCGGCCCGTCTCCCCACATCCGCCGCGCACCGCTCTGGCGCCCCCGACTGGAAGGATCCCGGATTCGCCCAAACACACCCTCCACAAAGCCACAACTTCCCAACGCCACTCCGTCCGAAGAATAGCGTACCCGGCATTGCAGCGATTCCCTCAAACCGACCCGACCGCGCTCCCCCAGCCTCCGCTTCACGGCGACGCGGACGGCCCCCTACCGATTGGCAACCGATTCGAGCCAGAAAAAGCGGACCGCCGGATCAAGCGGGAACTCCATTTCCCGTTCGACTGGCAGGGCTTCCGTGATCCCTGAACGGAGCACGTCCCCCCCGTTGCCGGACAACGACGACGACGCGCGCAGCGTGTAATTGCGCTCGGCATCGATCCAGAAGCGCAGGCGAATGCGGCCGTCCAATTCGCGGATGCCCGTGAACAGCGGATGGCTGGACGCCATCGGGGCACCCACTGGAAAGGAGGCACCGATATCCGCACCGGATTGCCCGGCGCCGCGCAACGGGGAATTGGCGGCGAGCCGAAAATCGTTCTGCGCCGGATTCCGGAACTGCGGTTCGATGTTCTGATTGCCCGGACCCGGCCAATTCGTGCCCTGCAAATCCGAAAAGCCGGTCACGAAGCTCGAGTTGTCCTTCAGATTGAGGGTCGCGGTGTTGCTCCAGAAGAGGTTGTTCCATCCGTTCGTCACATGGCCGCCATCCACCGGCGTGGGGTATTTCTGATAGAGCCGCACCGCATTGGCACAGCCGGAAATCGTCAACTGATAGAGCGCTCCAGTGGAGCCGTCTTTGACCGCCACCCCGGTATTCACTGCGTAGATGCAGCAATTGCTGACGATGATCCCATGATCCACCGGCCCGCCCGGTCCCGCTGCCCCGAGCGACACGCCCTTGTCGCTGAAATCATAGATCAGGCAGTCGTGAATGAAGACGCCCGCGGTGCCGTTGAAATCGATCGCATCCGAATTGACCCCGGAGGAATGCCGAAAGGTGCAGCGACGGATGATGGAGCCGGGAGGACCGTCCTGGATCTCCAACGCATCGCTGTTGGGCAAGGTCATGTCTTCGAAGAGTGAATCCTCGGCCAGGATCACGGTCCCGGAATTGAAGACCGTTTCCGAGTAGTTCTTCACATGCACCCGCCGCAGCGTCACGAATTTCGCCGAGTTCGCCAGCACGGCGGAATTGATGTCATGAATATACGTGTCCTCGATCAACCCGGTCGCCTGCGCCCCGAGATTGATGCCGCCGTTGGCGAGTTCCGCGTGCCGGAGCGTCAGGGTGGCGTTGGCGCCGCTGGCTGCGAGCACGCCCCAGTTGTTGTTCGGTATCTGGGCTTCGAACCGCACCGGCCGGTCCGCCGTTCCCGCCACCTCCAGAACGCCGCCACCCGTGCTGATCGAAACACCGGCCGCCACCCGGACCGTCACGCCTTCCCTGACGGTCAAGGTGCCCCCGGCCGGAACGGTCACGTCAGCGGTCACCACGACGGGGCTGTCCGCCAGGCGCCAGGTCGTGCTGGCGCCCAGCGTGCCGCTGACGGTCAGGGCGCCGGCAGTCCGCGGGAGCAGCAGTCCGATGACCAGGCTCCAGGCGGCGAGCGAAGGTAAATTCATGGGCGGCACGAAGTGCATCGAGAACGCCCACATGTAAAGGGAAGGAAAAACGCGCCCGACGGGACTGTTCCGGCAGTTCCCGTCCCGAAGCCGGAGGTGGCACCGCCGCCAACTAGGGCCGCGGCGCCAGTTTCGCGCGCTGCTTCTCCAATTCGTCGCCGAGGTCGTCCTGCAGGAAATAGGAGTCGCGACTTCCCCCAGCGTCCCAACTGTGGATGAAGAGCATTTGTTTGAAGGATACCCATCGGGCCGCGCCATCGGTGGTCAATTGGTTGCCGCCGGCGGGAAGCACGGAACCGGCCTTGTGGGGTGGCATATTCTTGAAGGCCGTGTCACGCCCACCGCCCCATTTGCTATCGATCTTCATCACCGCATCGGCGGCCAGAACCCATCCGGGCTGGGACGTGGTTGTTCGCACCGGACTCCGCGAGGGAAAGCTGCCCGCCGGATTGATCCAGTTGGTGATGCCGCCGTAGTATTGATAGCCAATAATCCACTGGTCAAAATCCGCTTCGTACTGGGGAAAGCTCGGCCGCTTGGGACAGGACCAGATGCTGCTGCTGCGATTGCTCACCGTGAGTCCCAACTGTTGGATGGCCCGTTGCTCGGGCGGATTCAAGGCGATCTGCACCACCCCGCCGCGAGCCACCAGCACCGTGTCGCGATTGTCATCGGCGTAGATTGTCACCCCAATGCCGAGCTGCCGGAGATTGTTCAAACACTTGGCGCGCAATCCCTTTTCCTTGGCCTGGGACAGCGCCGGCAGCAACATGCCGGCGAGGATGGCGATGATCGCGATCACGACCAGAAGTTCAATCAGTGTAAAGCCGCGGCGGCGGTCGGAACGGAAGTCTGCATATCCTGTTTTCATCGAATACCCCGGGGATGTACGGGGAGTTTCAATCGGAAGCGGAGGGGAGCAAGTGCGATTGCCGCCGTCTCGCCGCTTGCCCAGAGGCGGTGCATCCTGTTCACTCCGCACCCGATAATGGACGAGACGAACGCATTGATGGAGCAACGGAAGGCCAAGCTCGCCGCGCTGCAGGCGAAGGGCATCAACCCTTTCATGAACAAGTTCACGCCCACCCACGGGTGCGGGGACGCGCGGACAAAATTCGAGGCCGGCACACTTCCGGAAGGCACACCGGTGGCCATCGCCGGCCGCCTCACTGCGCATCGCGACATGGGCAAGAGCCAGTTCGTGGATCTCAAGGACGTCACCGGCCGCATCCAGGTCTTCGCCCAAAAGCAGACATTGGGAGACGATCAATTCGACGTGTTCAAGCACCTGGATCTGGCGGATTTCGTCGGCGCCCACGGAACCCTTTTCCGGACCAGGACCGGCGAACCCAGCTT
The DNA here is from genome assembly GCA_043732975.1 of Verrucomicrobiota bacterium. Taxonomy (GTDB): domain Bacteria; phylum Verrucomicrobiota; class Verrucomicrobiia; order Limisphaerales; family UBA9464; genus CANIZL01. The sequence continues at coordinate 2,483 of JAYTHD010000301.1, read as the reverse complement.
GAAGCTCGAGCGCTTCACAGTGCTCGCCAAGGCTCTGCGCCCGCCGCCGGGAAAATGGCACGGGCTCGAGGACACCGAAATCCGGTACCGGCAGCGCTACCTGGATCTAATTTCGAACGACGACGTCAAGGCCACGTTCCTGAAACGTTCCGCGATCGTGCGCGAGATCCGTAATTTTTTCCACGATCGTGGCTACGTGGAGGTGGAGACGCCCATGATGCAAGCCATTCCCGGTGGCGCGGCGGCCCAACCCTTCAAGACGTATCACAACGCGCTCGGCTGCGAATTCTTCATGCGCATCGCGCTGGAGCTTTACCTGAAGCGCCTGCTGGTCGGGGGGATCGACAAGGTTTTCGAAATCGGCCGGAATTTCCGCAATGAAGGCCTGTCCCGGCGGCACAATCCGGAGTTCACCATGCTCGAGGCGTACGAAGCCTACGGGGATTACGCGACCATGATGGAGACGGTGGAGTCGCTGGTGAAATACGTGGCGGAAAAGGTGCTGGGAACGCTGGTCATTGAGTCACTGGATGCCGAGGGCAAGGTCGTCAAAACGATTGATCTGCGGACCTGGCGCCGGACAACGTACAAGGATCTGGTGCGGGAAAAGGCCGGAGCGGATTGGTTTGAAATCACGCCCGGGGATCGCCGCCGCCGCGCCATCGAAGAACTCAAGCTCGCCGGCGACATCGCCGCGGGTTACGAGGATTTTGAGGTGACCGGGGCGGTGTTTGAAAAGCTGGTCGAGCCGACGCTGATTCAACCGACCTTCGTCACGCACCTGCCCAGGCAACTGGTGCCCCTGGCCAAAATTTCAGCCGACGATCCGTCCACCGTGGAAGTCTTCGAGTGCTGCATCAACGGCCAGGAAATCGCCCCGGGCTACACCGAACAGAATGACCCGATCGCGCAGCGCGAAAGCCTGGAACATCAGGCCGGGGGCGAGCAGCAGAAGCTGGACGAGGATTTCCTGGCGGCGTTGGAGCACGGCATGCCGCCCGCCGGGGGCATTGGCATCGGCATCGACCGCCTTTGCATGATGCTGCTCGGTCAGGAATCCATCCGCGACGTGATCCTCTTCCCGCAGTTGAAGCCGAAGGCGTGAGCGCCGGTCCGCGGGGCGCCCAACCCGGGAGTGCTGGCATCCTGGACGCATTGGCCTTCAGGGGGCGCCTACCACGGTTTACATCGCGGTCAGCTAATCGGCCGAATGACGAATGACGAATGACGTTCGCGCCTCACGGCCGCGTCACGCTGGCTTTGTCGTCGGGAAAATTCGCGGGCACTTTCTGGGTCACCTTTCCGGTCGCCGCCCACTCGACACTGCGCTGCAGCGTCACGGCGAATCCCTGGCAATGGACCGCCTCCAGGCCGTGCCCAAGCGCATCGTGCACCACGCGGCCGCGACCAAAGGGAATCGTCATCAGCAGCGGTTCCTCCTCGCCGGTGCCACCCTTTTCCTTCGGTGACATGGCGCTGGACAGCACCGTGACGTTCTGCGCCGGGCCGCGGAGCCGGTTGTAAAGCTCATCCTGCCGGTGGACCCACGCCGACGGAAGTCCGGCCATGATCGGATGCTCCGGTGCACGGGTCGTCATGACGAATTCATGCTGCGCGCCATGGCTGCCGCCCGGACCTGCGGTCAGGTCCCGCGTCCATTTCCCATTCCGCCAGCGCAGATACGGCCCGCTCTTTTCATTGCGATTACCCCAGCCGCCGAGGCCGATCATCTGGTTGTACTCGGGCCACTCCGGGAAGGCGTTGTCCGCCGCATGTACGCTCACAAATCCCCCGCCGTCCCGCACATACCTCACAAAATCCACCTGCGTCGGCGGCGACCACGATTCGCCGTTGTAATTCGAAACAACCACGGCGTAATCGCTGAATTTGGGCGTCCATGTCCGCAGGTCGCCCCCTGTGGGTGGCGTGGTCGAGACTTCGACATTGAAGATTCCGGGTTCCTCCAGGATTTGCTTGAGGACCGGGGTCGTGTGCCGCCAATCGTGATTGTTCTGGCCATCGATGAGCAGCACTCTGATTTTGTCCGCCGCCACCGTCGTGAGCGTGGAGGCGAGGGCGAGGATTCCGAGGAGCTTCATTAGAAAACAACTGTTGCCGGCCGGAGAACCGATGGCAAGCGCGTCAGTAGGTGGCCCGGCCGCCGCTGAGGTCAAACACCGCCCCGGTGCTGAAGGAACAATCCTCCGAACTGAGCCACGCCACCAGAGCAGCCGCTTCCTCGACCTGCCCAAAACGTCCCATGGGAATCTTCGAGAGCACGTAATCGACATGCTGCTGGGTGAGTTGCTTGAGGATGTCCGTCACGATCACCGCTGGTGTGATGCAATTCACCAGGACCCCGGTCGTCGCCAGCTCCTTGCCCAGGGATTTGGTCAGGCCAATGACACCCGCCTTGGCGGCGCTGTAATGCGACGCGTTCGGATTTCCTTCCTTGCCGGCAATGGACGCTGTGTTGACGATCC
>JAYTHD010000300.1:0-11317 GCA_043732975.1 Verrucomicrobiota bacterium | reverse complement strand
GGCGGGGAATTCATCAATGACATGGTGGCCCCAGACGGATTGAAAAACGAAAAGCTTTTGCGGCGCGTGCAGGAAGCGGATGAACCCCTTCGCCCGGACCACTTCCCGCCCGTCGAGACCGGAGAGAAATGCTTCGAATTTAGAACGATCCACCGCGACGGGAAAGTGAAACGTCAGGCTTTGATAACGGGTGTGCAGGTGGGACAGAGTCTCCGTGGATCGCGGGGCGACGGCGACCCCATCGACGGGGGCAGTTTCCGCCGGCGCGATCTCCCGGGCGGCGGGATCGGCCCGGAGGATCTCGCCGATGTCCGGAAGCGCAAAGGGCAGGCGCACCATCGGCGCCCGGGAATTCAACCCTCGCAAGGCCGCTTCCACGCGGATCCGATCCTCCTCCGCAATCCGGTCGCAGCGGGACAGGGCGATGACGTGGGCAAATTCAAGCTGCCGTTTGGCCAGAACCCGCTCGCCGGCATCCGTCCGGGCGTCCGAATACCATTGGGCATCGACCACAGTGACCACGGATTGCAGTCGCACGACGCCGAGGAGATCGGGATCGGTGAGGATGTCGATGACGTTGTCCGGGTCCGCGAGGCCGCTGGTTTCGATCACGAGATAATCGCAGGCGCCGGAAGTCGCCAACTGGGTGCAGGCACGATCAAGTTCGCTGTCCGGCGCACAACAGACACAGCCGCCGGCCACCTGGCGCAACGGGAGTCCGGGACGGTCGATGAGTTGGGAATCCACCGACTCCGCGCCGAATTCATTCATGACCACGCCCATGCGCCGGCCCGTCATTGGCGATTCGCGGAGCCAGCGCAGCAGCAGGGTGGTTTTGCCGGCGCCCAGGAAGCCGGTGAGTAAAATGACCGGAAGGCGGGAATCCATCCGGTCAGGCGGGTTCGCTGGTTGGAGCCTCGGTAAACAGCCCCAGGGTGGCCGTGTACCCGTGCAGGAAATTCTGCGGGCCGACCGGGCCGACTTCGCCGCTGCAGAAGCAACCGATGAGCGGCAGGGGTCCCAGTTGTTCCTGGATGAGGTTGGCGTCGTGATTTTTCACTCCGAAGAGACGTTCGCCCCGACCGCCACAGATGCCCGAAAAACCGCCGTAGATTTTCCGCCCGGCGAGCCGTTCGCGGGTCCGTGCCAATTGCCAGCCGAGATCCTCGGTCGCCGCCACGGCATCGCGTCGCTGGAACTGGATGGTCTGTCCCGCCCGGGGCAGGGCACCCACGGCAATGACTCCGGCCGCCGGGTCCGCCATCAACAGATTGCGCACCAGGAAATCCCCCCGCCGCAATTCGTCCCGGTATTCGGAACTCGCAAAGCCGACAAAGACATTGCCCATGACCTGGCGCTGTTCCTCCGGGGTGAGTCCATTGAAGGTATCGAGGAGCACCTTGTAGGCGGGTTGATTGGCGATCGCGTGGATGAAATTCCGCTCCGCCTTGGTGATGGTCCACGGGCGACCGATGGGTGTGCAGCCCTGCGACACGACGGGTTCCAAGGCAACCCCGCCGCCAAAATTCAACAGGACCGCGCCGTCGGTGAAGACCGCCCCGTTGAGGTACACTTGGGCTTCGTGTTCCTCCCAATTGCCCATCGCAAAGCCACCCACACAGGCCTTGCCCGGATAGGTCGCGTTCCATTGCCGGATCCAGCGTTCACTGTCCCATCCAAAGGGATTCACGAAGGCGAGGCTACCCTGACTCTTTACCGCGGGAGCGCCCATGAAATCCGCCAGGTAACGGCTGGGTTCCGCCGCGTCGTCGCCGGCGTCGAGGACCTCATTTTGGAGATGTCGGGCGGTGATCCGGGCCCGGGGCAGGGCGTAGAGTGCGAGGGCCAGTCCCGGCTCCGGGGTTCCGCCGGCTTCAAACTCCTGAGCTTCCACCACCAGTCCGTGGGTGGAACAGCCGGCCAGCAGGGGCGTTTGACCGTACACGCGGACCAATTCCAACAATTCACCGGCCTGATCGAAATACGACGGCGTGGTGAAGAGCAGCCCCAGCGTCACCGCCGGGGCGTCCAGACGGGCGCGGAGATCCTTTACCCACTGGCGCAGGCCGGCTTCCTCCCAGCCGCCTTTCCAATGCCCAACCACTCCGTAAGGATGCTTCATTCATCCGAGCGTAGCGAATATCCGGAGGAAGGGTAGTCTCCGCTCCCAATTCCGTGCGGTTTTGCCGGTCGCCGCCGTCGTGGCGGCCTTTGGGTGGAGCGCTGGCTTCCAGCCGGCCTAAACGCCAGAGTCTTCTCTCATGCCCAAAATCCGGCCAGACATCCCACAGGTCCCCAGTTCGATTCAACAATATAAGAAAGGCAATGGGGTCATGATTTGCCGGACCGTTTCGGGACGCCGATTCACGCGTTGGTGCGGATGGACAAACACTGGAGCTGAGTGGGTGGCCCGGCGGGTGAACGTCCGGCGGGAGTATCGGTGGTGTTCATGGCGGGTTACGGGAATTGGGGACGCGACGATGGCGGCGTTCGTCCGTCGCCTGAAGGCAAAAGATCAATCATCGATCGTTGCCCCCATTGCCGCTCGTTGCGGACCGCGGGTCTCCGAGCCGCCGGCGGCACCGCCCAACGGGCCCGCCAGAAAAAGGGGCGGGCCCCCTTGGATTCCGCGAAAAAACGGCTCAAGTTGAGCGTATTGAAATTTCACCTCCTGCTCCTTTTTGGCCTCTGCTGGAGCCAGCTCTGCCGGGGTCAACTCCAGGTGTCCGAACTCATGGCGGACAATGTGCGAACGTTGCAGGATGAGGACGGCGATTCCTCGGACTGGCTGGAAATTGAGAACACCAGCGGGGCGGCCGTCGATGCCGCCGGGTGGTGGCTCCAGGAGAAGATCGACAGTGCGACCGGCTGGCGGTTTCCCTCCACCAACCTGCCTCCCGGTGGCCGGTGGATCGTCTTCGCCTCGGGCAAGGATCGCCGGATTCCGGGACGTCCGCTGCACACGAATTTCCGCCTGAACGCGGCCGGTGGTGCCGTGTTTCTACTGCGTCCGGACGGAAAATCTGTGGCGTCGGAAATTCATTTCGACCGCCAATACCCGGACGTTTCCTATGGGCGGGGTCGCCGCGTGGCGGACCGGGAACTCGTCGGCGCCGCGGCTCTGGGACACGCCCGGTTTTCGTTGCCGGCGGCTGGCGGCGGCGATTGGACCGGGGGTGGGGAACCGTTTGCCGATGCGGCCTGGCGACCGGTCACCAACGGTGTGGGCTTCGACACCGCCGGCTTGTCGCGCAGCAATCTCGTCCTGTATTTTGACTTCGACGACATCGCCAACGCCAAGCGCGTGCCGGATCGCGGCGACCGCGCCGCCGACGGCGTGGTCACCGGCGCGACCTTCACGGGCGATGCCACCGGGCGCAGTGGATTGCCGGGCGACCGCGCGATGAATTTTAATGGCGCCGGAGTGGTGGAAGTTCCGAAGGCGGCGGCGGGAATTTTCGATCGTGCCGCGGCGAACAATCAAATCACGGTAAGCCTGTGGATCCGCGGCGGAACCAGCCAGCCCTCACAGGACAGCGTCTTCTGGGCCGGCAGTGCCGCCGCCGGGCAGGGAACCCGCGCGCTTAATGTTCACCTGCCGTGGAGCGACAACGTGATCTATTGGGACACCGGTTGCTGCGATCCGCAGTTGAATCGCGTTTCCGTGGCGGAGCCCAATCCCGCCCGTTGGCGGGGAGTCTGGAATCACTACGCCTTCGTCAAAAACGGGACCGCCAAACAAATCTGGCAGAATGGAGCCCGGTTGGTGGAACACCAAAACACCGACCTGCTCAGCATCATCCGGAGCTTCTTCATCGGGGCCACGTCGCCATCGCGCAGCAGTGGCTATCATGGGATGGTGGATGATTTTGCCGTGTGGGAAACGGCCCTCAGTCCGTCCCTGATCGGATCGCTGGCGTCGGGGGCATCGCCGCTCGACCTGCATGTCCTCGCCCCTTATATACGGACCGATGTCGGGGACGTTCTTCGCCAACACCAGACCACGGCGGTTTTGCGGTTCCCCTTCGTCCTCACGGATCCCGATCCCGCCAGCTATCTCGTGCTGCGGGCGCACTACAAGGATGGCTTTATCGCCTATCTGAATGGCCACGAGGTGGTCCGGCGGAATGCGCCGTCGACGGCGACTCCGGATGCCGTGGCGCCACGCACGCGGTCGCTTGAGGAGACGGTGACCTTGGAGGAAATCGATCTCGGCGACGCCGCCGGCTTCCTGGTCAACGGTCCCAATGTCCTCGCCGTGGCGGGCTTTCGCGCCGGGATCGATGGTTCGGCGTTTCTGCTGGAAACGACGCTCGCAATCGGAAAGAGGTCGGGCAACCGCTACTTCACGGCACCCACTCCTGGAGGTCCCAACGACCCCGGCTACGCGGGTTTGCTCGAGCCCGTTCAAGTGACGCCCGACAGCGGGTTCTTCTCGGTGCCGCTGGAGGTCACGCTGTCCACCGCCTCGCCCGAAGCGTCCATGGTTTACAGTCTCGACGGGTCGGATCCGGCGACCGTGGTCCCGGCCGTTCGGACAAATCGGGTCGTAGTCCAGGTTTCAGGAACCACGGTATTGCGGGCCCGCGCGGTGCTGCCGGATTATGCGCCGACGCCGCTCGAAACCCGGAGCTACCTGTTTCCCGGCCAGGTCGCGTCGCAGCGTCGCCCGGTCGCGCTGTCCGCTATATGGCCGGACGGTTCGCCCGCGGATTTTGAGATCGACAACCGGGTGGTCAGCCGCACGCTGCCGGGCTACGAATTCACCAATTCACTGCGCAGCCTGCCGACGGTCAGCATTGTCACCGCGTTTTCCGATCTTTTTGGCCCCGGTAGCCTGTATGCGAATTCAACCCAGCACGGAGGCGATTGGGAGCGTCCGGCGAGCGTGGAATGGATTGAACCCGACGGCACGCGCCGTTTCCAGGTGGACTGCGGCTTGCGCATCCATGGGGGCATCTCGCGGGACAACGGCTTTACACCCAAGCACGGGTTCAACCTCTTCTTCCGCTCCGAGTATGGCGTCTCGATGCTGGAGCAGGATCTGTTTCCCGGCTCTCCGGTCCGCCGTTTCGACAAGCTGATCCTGCGGGCGGGTTCCACCGACACCTGGCCGGTCGTGGAATGGACCTCGCCGGTGGACGGCGTCTACCGCTGGTACCGGAAGGATGCATCCTATATCCGTGATCAATGGGTGCGGGACACGCAGATTGCCCTGGGTCAGCCCTCCTCGCCGGGAACTTTCGTCCAACTCTATCTCAATGGCTTTTACTGGGGCCTTTACAATCTTTGCGAACGTCCCGATGACAGTTTTGCCGCGGAACATCTCGGGGGAAAATCGGAGGACTACGACGTGCTGGCCGACTTTGCGGACGTGCATGCGGGCGACGCCAAAGCCTGGAATCAGATGATGTCGCTGGCGGGGAAGGATCTCACGGTGACGGCGAATTACCAGCGGTTGATGGGCAACAACGCCAATGGCACCCGCAATCCGGCCTACCCGGTGCTGCTCGATGTCAATAATCTGGTGGACTATATGATCCTGCATATATTCATCGGCGCAGATGACTGGCCGAATCACAACTGGTGGGCGGCATGCCGACGCGACGCATGGAGCACCGGGTTCAAATTCTTTGCCTGGGACCAGGAGATTTCGATCAATTCCCTGATCAAACAGCACTCCTCCTGGGGACCACTTTATGCCGAGGTGAACGCCGCCGGGACGCCGGCGTATCTGTATGCCGCTTGCCGTTATAATGCGGACTTCCGTCAATTGTTTGCCGATCGCGTCCAACAACACCTCTTCCATGGCGGAGCGCTTTCGATCGAGCGGAACCTCGAACGTTGGAATTCACGGGCCGCTCTGGTGGATCACGCGCTGGTGGCGGAAAGCGCCCGCTGGGGCGATTTCCGGCGACCCGGCCAGCCGTACCTGCGTGAACGGGAATGGCTGACCAATCATCTCTGGATGCAGAAAGCCTATTTTCCGTCGAATCACACCGTGGCGATCCGGCGGTTTCGCGCGGCGAATCTTTTTCCCAGCCTGCTGGCACCGGAGCTGAGTCCGCGGGGGGGGACACTCCCGTCGGGATCGGGTGTGGCGCTCGGCAATCCAAATGGCACCGGCGTCATTTATTATACGACCAACGGCGAGGATCCCCGCGGTGCGGGTGGCGACGTGTCCACCGCGGCGATCTTCGCAACCGTCCCGCTGACGATTACGGAATCGGTTCGGCTGCGGGCGCGGGTCCGAACCGGGACCACCTGGAGTCCGCTGGAGGAAGCTGCGTATTTTGTGACGCAGGATTTTGGCGCCCTGCAATGGTCCGAGATTCACTACCACCCGGCTTCCGTGAACGGACTCGACGGCGATTCGCTCGAGTTTATCGAACTGGTGAATGCGGGCTCGCGGACGCTCGACTTGAGTGGCTGCCGCTTCTCCGAGGGGATCGGTATCACCTTGGCGCCGGGCACGAAGGTCGGTCCGGGCGCTCCGGTGATCCTGGTGCGCAACGAGGCTGCCTTTCACCAGATCTTCGGCCCCATCCCGGTGCAGGGCGTGTATGTCGGGGCACTCAAGAACAGTGGAGATCGAGTGACGCTGCTCGACCCCGTCGGCAACGTGATTCTGTCGCTCAGTTACTCCGACCACGCTCCCTGGCCGGACGCCGCGGACGGGCAGGGTGCGTCGCTTCAACGCCTGAATCCGAGCCTCACGCCGGACCAGCCGGCCGCCTGGGTGGCCGCCGCACCAACGCCGGGGCAGGTCGCCTCCGCGCTACTGCCGCCTCCGCTGTTGGGCGTGACAGCAGGTCCGGATCATTCCCTCCAACTCAGTTGGGAATCGCCCGCCAATATTCCCTGGCGATTGCTCTACGCGGAGGACCTGGCCAAGCCCGTTTGGCAGGTGCTGCAGAGCTACAAAGCGACCGCGACCAATCGCATCATCCGGACGGGGGATGTGGCGCCGGTGGAGAATCAACGTTTCTATCGCCTCCGGACGCCCTAGAACCGCCGTGCCGTGGCGAAGGGAAATCGCCTCGAACCCGATTTATGAAAGCGTTGCCTGGATTCCGAATTTGGCGGGGAGCTCGTTTTATTTTCTGCTGGGCCTTGACCGCGGCGCTGCTGGCCGCCGGGGTGGTGATCGAGGATGGCTTCGGCCGGGAGGTCACGGCCCGGGGCTTGACGTTGGTGGATTGGGAGGGATTCCTCGCCAATCCGACCATCCGTTTTTTCGTGCGCCCACCCGCCACGGCTCATTTTCCGGCCACGGCGACGCTCAGTGCCAATGGGCCGCGGCTGTATTTCGACCAACCGGGCACGGTCGGCGCCCAGGGGCCGATGAAAACACTCACCTTTCCGGACGCGTCGGCACGAGTGGCGGTCTTCCTCTCGATCTTTCCCGATCGGGACAGCCTCGACGAGGACTACGTTCTGCAAGTCCACCTGGAGGGATGGCCCGACACGCTGATGCCATTGCATGTCGTGGATCAGGACCGCGCTTCACTGCCGCCCTTCAACGTCACGGTGGATTTCACCCGCGATGTCACCGGTTTTTTTGGTGATGCCCGACGGCGTGCCCTGGTGACTCAGGCGGCGGCGGACTGGGCCTATTTCATCGGGGACATGCAACTGCTCGCGGTGCCGGCCGGGGCGGAGGCGACCTATATCTGGGATACGAATGCCTTCACCACCGGCACGTTCACCAGAAACACGGAATCGTATACGGGGTTCCTGCTCTATGCGTATGGCATCACGACGCCGAATCACCGCAGCGGGGGCGAGGGATCCTCTGCCGGAGGGTTTCAGGCGGGCGCGGCCGGCGGCGTTCTCCCGCTCCGACGCAGTGGAGGGTTCGAAGCGGAGATTCATGGAAACTATAATACGCTGGGATGGCTGGTATCGACCAATGACGACCAATGGTGGGTGAGCGGGAATCTTGGCAATGAGACCAACGATTTGTATTCCATCGCCCATCACGAAATCGGTCATGCCCTGTTCTTCAATCCGGTGTACACGCGTTTCGGTGCGGCCAAGACTGCGGGTGGCATCGACGATCCCGCCGTGCTGGCATATTTGGGCCGGAGCGCAGCCATCGATGCCGCCGATCATTTCGACAGAATCATCGATCCCACGAGCCTGCAGGGAGTATTTGGATATGAGTACTTCGGCAAATTTCCGCGCAAACGGTGGCTGATCACGAAGTGCGATTTGCTCTGCGCCCAGGCGCTGGGATATCCACTCCGGGCCACTTCCGCACTGGTGCCCCTGGCGTGGCTGGACGCCACCCTGCCTGCGGCAGTGGCTTCAATCCCCTATATCGGGCAATTGAGGGCGACGGGCGGAGTCCCCGCGTATAATTATGAAATCATGACCGGCTCGTTACCGCCTGGATTGTCGCTCGATTCCTTCACCGGTGAGTTGTCCGGTCGGCCCGCCGCAGCGGGCGCGTACCACTTCACCGTCCGGGTCCTCGATTCTGATCAACGCGGCGCCACGAATGTGTTGCGCAATCTTGAACTGATCGTTGCCGATTCCAGCGGGCCGCGATTCGAGGTCGACTCCCTGTCCTGGAGGACGGGAATTTTTGGATTTCAACTCCTGGGTCCATCCGGTCAGCGGCAGGTGGTGCAACGCTCGACCGATCTGGCCACCTGGCTTCCCTTTTTGACGAACGCGACCGGCGAGCCCCGGTTCAGCGGTCTGGATCTCAATGCGAACGACACCAGTCCGAGGTTTTACCGGGCGGTGGCGGCACCGTGAGTTATCCTGACGACCAAGGTTGGATCCGCAGATTTCCGCAAATTATTTGGTCAATTGCCGCTCAATTTCGCTCACTCGCCGAATGGGGCTGAGAAGTATTGGGCTCCGTTCCCAGCCCATTGTTCGTAACCGTGTCAATCTGCGTTAATCTGCCTTAATCCGCGGTTCCTGAATTCGGGATTCCAGGGTCATTTCGCCGGCGGAATACGGTAGCGCCGGTTCATGTAAAGGTCGTCGCCGACCTGGAAGAATGCAGTGGCTTCCCGGGTCAGCGCCTCGCATGGGGCGTCGGGTGGGTCCATGCGCGCCATCTGTTCGTGTTTCGGATCGCCCCGGAAGTATTCGATCTTCTTGTTGAGACTGAAGATCACCAACCGCTGGCCGCGATAGATGCCCACGGAGCGGTTGTGATGCAGTAACACCCGGCTCATGGACTCCGGTTGATGCAACAGGTCCTGGCCAAAGAAAGTGGTTTCGTAAGGGCGTCCTATTAATCCGAGCAGCGTCGGTCCGATATCCAGTTGGCAACCCAGCTTATTCACCCGTCGGGGTGACGGGACGACGGCCGGGCCAAACACCATGAAGGGGACTTCGTAGCTGCGGATGGGTATGGTCTGGCTCCCGTAGACCCGCGCTCCGTGGTCGCCGGCGACGCAGAAAACGGTATTGGTCCAGAAGGGTTCCTGGCGGACTTGATCGAAAAAGCGGCCCAACGCGTAATCCGAATACTTGACCACATTTTCCCGCTTCCTCTCCAGTGGATCCTCGGCGATGCGCCCGGTGGGATAGGTGAACGGTTTGTGGTTGGACACGCTCATCGAGGTGATGAAAAACGGGTTTCCCGCGGCCTGATGTCGACGGGCCTCCTTGAGGACGTTGTCGTAGAGATCCTCGTTGCTGACGCCCCACACGGTGGTGAACGCGGGCTTCTCAAAATCCTTGAGTTCGAGGAAATTCTTGAACCCATTGCGCCTGGCAAAGGGACCGGTTCCATCAAACAGACCACGTCCGGCATAGAGAAAGGTGGTTTCATAACCGTCGCGTCCGAGGACTGTTCCCAGGGTTTCCACATTTTCGGTGCGATCACGGGCGACGATGGAATCTCCCGGCAGCGGCGGAAAGCTGGCGTAGACGGCTTCGTACCCGCGGATGGTGCGGTTGCCGTCCGCGTAAACATTGTCGAACAGCAGGCCCTCGCGCGTGATCAAGTCGTCGAGACGCGGAGTCAGCGTCGCGTTTGTCCGGCCGAGGCAGCCAAAAAACTCGGAGCCCAGGCTCTCCTCCAGAAGGATGACCAGGTTCAGTCGCGCGCGGCTGGGGTCGCCGGGAATGTGACGCAGGAGGCTGTCGCTGGGTCCGGTGAAGGGGGCGTCGGCACGGGTGAGGGCGGCGCGGGTGATTTCGTAGGCCGCGGTGCGCGCCATGCTCGGATAGAAGTGCACATAGTCGAGATTGCGTGTGGACACCGCGGCAAAGGCGGAGAGAAAGGTGTTGTTGGCGATTTCGTTGAGGGCGCGTTCGCGGCTGAAATGGGGATCGTAGAACTTCAGGCTGGCCACGCCGACCAGGGCCAGCGCGGTCCAACCGAAGGCGAGCGGCAGGCGGCGCGGTTCGGTCAGGAGTTCGCGTCGGCGGACCAGTCGGGCATTCACCCAGACGATGCCGGCGGACAGGGCGAGGCAGCCGAGAATGATCGCGGGCACCGGGTAAACCTCCCAGATGTTGACGAACACCTCGTGCGGATAAATGAGGTAATCGATGGCGACGGGATTGAAGCGGGATTGATATTCCTCGTAGAAAAACCCCTCGGAAATGTGCAGGAAGACGAGCCCGAGCCAGACCAGCGTGCCCAGGCCGAACCAGATCCGGCGAAACCATTGCCCACTCCAGCGTTGGGGCGCGATCAGGGCGATGATCCACACCGGAATGAGCAGCACGCAAAGGGTGGCAACCCAATCCAGATGGAGGCCGACGAGGAAGGCGACCAGGTATTCCAGACCGGTAACCTTTCGCGGGCCCAGAAAGATAGCCAGCGCGAGCCGCAACCCGAAGGCGAGGAGCAGGAAATTGGCGAACTGGGTCAGCACCAATGTGGTGCGCCCATTTCGCCAGCGAGATGACATCATGCACCCCTAGAGTAGAAGGGACGCGAAACTGCGCAAACCCGGCAAGCCGCCCGCAGGAATTGATAATTCCGCCAGGAAGGTGGGCCAATCCCGGCGAGGCACGTCTCCAAACAAGGTGGGCCGAGGCTCCCGGCGAGGCACGTCTCCAAACAAGGTGGGCCGAGGCTCCCGACGAGGCAGGTCTCGGAACAAGGTGGGCCGAGGCTCTGACGAGGCAGGCTTCAGGATTGGCACCGACGGGTGGTTTGCGAAGACCCTAGTTCAACCCCAGACGCCCCAAGTGAAAAGCGGTGACTCCTCAGGATCCGTCTCCGCACTCCAAAACCTGCTCACCCTTCCCCGAAAATATCTACCCTCGACATAGCTGGTCGCGGGTTGTAGCGTCGGAGCGGTGATTGGAGCCGTTAAGACCTGTGGACGGTGGA
>JAYTHD010000299.1:0-14109 GCA_043732975.1 Verrucomicrobiota bacterium | reverse complement strand
GGCCGCCCAGGTCACGAGATCGGCCAGGTATTGGGGCACGACGGGATCCAAAAATTCCGTCGCCGCCGGCAGCCCCATTTCATTCACCGCCAGCAACAGTCGCCGCGCCACCCGCAGGCCGGTGTCAACATCGTAGGAACCGTCCAGATGCGGATCGTTGATCAAGCCCTTCCAGCCGATCGTGGTGCGGGGCTTTTCAAAATAGACCCGCATGACGAGGTAGAACTGGTCCGACACCGCCGCCTGCAGCGCCGCCATGCGCCGGGCATACTCCATGGCGGCATTCGGATCGTGAATGGAGCACGGCCCCACCACGACCAGCAGCCGGGGATCTCGGTGACGCAGGATCGCCCGGACGGTTTCGCGGCCACGGACGACCGTGGTATTGGCACGTTCGGACATCGGCAGGGCCGTTTTCAACTCGCGCGGCGCGAGCAACGGCCGATTACTGACGACCCGAAGATCATTCGTACTTTGCATCGTGGCGACACCGTAGCGCAAAGCGGGGATTGGAAAAGCGCATTGGCAGGTTCCTTGTTTTCGTTGGCCGGCGTCTCCAGTGTCAACGCGAGGCGGCCCCTCGCCCCCACGTGATGGCGGCAGTAGCGCTGCGACTGCCACGCCCGCGCAGAGCGGGCGGGGGCCAATGCGGGGTGAGGCGTCAGTCCGTTCGTTGCGCCGCTCTGCGCGGCGCTACTGGTCGCAGCGCTACCAGTTCCACCCCATGGCTGCCCCATCGCCGGTTCACCGATGCCAGCGGATGCCGCCAAGGGACAGGTGACTTATTCTCCTTGGCAGCCTCGCTCCACCGGAACGACGGGATACTCGCGAGGACTCTCGTACCACCTTTCGTGTTGGCCTCCGGCCACAAAACCGGTGGAGAGTCTCCCCTCGAGCCAGCCGGGTTGGGGCGTGACTTCGTCACCGATTGGCTCGTCAGAGACTCGCTCCACCTTGCTTGCTGGCCTTCGGCCACAAAATCGGTGGGGCGAGAGTCTCCGCGAGCCAGCCGCTTTGGGAGTGATTTCGTCACCGCTTGGCTCGACAGAGTCTCGCGCCACCCGGCAAAAGGGATACTCGCGAGGACTCTCGTACCACCTTTCGCGTTGGCCTCCGGCCACAAAATCGGTGGAGAGTCTCTCGAGCCAGGTGAACCCTACGGGGAGCCGCCCGCCGCGGCAGCCGGCCGGTTGGTCTTCGCGCCGCGCCGATCAGTGTTCATCAAAACGACCAGCGCATTGCCGGTCGGCCGCTCGGATCCCTCGCAGGGACTGTTCATGACCTGCCCGTCCACCCAGATCGTGGAGGAACCGCCCCCGTCCAGGTTCAGTGCTTCCAGACAGCCCAACTTCAACATGTAATCCGAGAGTTCCGTCAGTGTCATGCCGACGGAGACAATGGGTTGGCGTCCATCGACCTGGACCAGAAAGAATTCGTCACGACTCCACCCGAGCGCGGTTCGCGGGTGTCGCACGGCTTCACTGCGAAACGAAGTCCGCCGGCCCTCGTGGACCAGCGCCGGCCCGCCGCCAATGGCCGCCCGCGCCCCGGTCAGGTCGGGGTTCGTCTGCAGGAGAATTCGGACCGGCGAACCGGGGCCCAGATGCGCGGCGCGAGGTTCCAGCGCCTTTGGGAGCGCCAGCACGAGGGTGTTGGTGGCCAGCGTGGCATCGCCTTTCGGTCGCACCACCCGCACCCGCGCGCGCATCTCCGCGCCCGGACGCAAGGGCAACCACGGGTTGTCGCCGTCCCGCTCCAGGATCACTTCCCGGGCCGCGGACGTGTGGGTCGAGGCACCCACCGCCGCGGAATAGAGAACCGCCCGGTCCCCGTTCATTTCCTCGTTCAACCCCACCGGCAGAAGGTCACCTCCCGGCAAGGCGACGGCGAGCGCCGACACCACATTGGTAATGTGCCAACCGCCGTCGGCATCGATCCAGAAGCAGCTCTTCCCGTTCGGAGCACTGACCAATTCCTCCTTGAGGATCTGCAAGCCTTCAGGGTCGCCTCGATAGCTCCCGTCGCGGGCGAAATAATCGCCGTTGACCGCCGCCATGGGGCGCAATCCCAAACGTGGCAGCCGGCTCATTTGCTCCGACACCGTGGCCAACCCGATGGCGGAATCGCCTGCCAGAGTGGTCTGGATGACAATATTGGAACGGGAACGACTGAAACGCGCGATGTGGATGGACCAGGGAACTTCTGCAATCTCCTCATGTCGGTAAAGAAATCCGCCACCGGGCCGCGCCACCGGGGCCGGCGCCTCCGCCTCCGCGAAGGCAACGCCCTGCCACAACAGGAGCCAGCAGGCCATCCAGGGGCGCCACCGAACAGCGAGGAACCGAGTACGCTTCATCCCCTTAAATTCCCGGCGACGGCGCGGTGCGGATCGGGAGCGGTTTCGCCGCCGCGTTGGTGGTGGCGGTCATTTCCTGGCGGACCACCGCCAGCCCGGTGGCCATCGGACGTTCCCGTCCGTAGCAGGGACGATTCAGGATGCGGCCGTTCAGCCACAATTCCGTCGAACCACCCCCGTCCAGATTGATGGCCTCCTCACAGCCCAAACTCACCATGGATTCAGCAAGCATCGGGAGGGTGACGCCGATGGACCAATCCGGCTGGCGTCCATCCACGGTGACCAAAAAATAGTACCGCGCATTCCAACCCAGGGCGGAACGTGGATGTCGTTCGTTGGACTTCGCCGCACGGGCCGCTTGCGCCTGCCCGTGGTGCACCAAGGCCGGCCCACCCCCGATCCCTGCGAGGACACCCCTCAGATCCGGTTGAGTGAGTGTCCGGATTTGAAAAACGGAATCCGGAGGCAACTGCCGGGCGCGGGATTGCAGGTCGCTGTTGAGAAAAAGCGCTGCTTCGTTCCCGCCACCCGAAGCCCGTCCGCCCGTCCGCAATCGGACCCGATTCGTCTCGCCAATCTTCAGTCCGACCCAGGGAGTGCCATCCACCCGGGATAGTCCCAGCACGCCACGCGGCCGATTCTGGACTCCGACGGCCGGCGTATAAAGCACGGCCGCGGATTCTCCCGCTTCCTCATTCAGGCCGAGGGACGTCGCCGTGCCGTCCGGCCAGATCAGGGCAAATTGGGATTGCACCAACCCCACGTGGGGCAGGCCCCGGGAATCGATCCAGAAGCAATCGCGCGCCACGGGCGCACTGACCAGCACGCTGCGCGAAACAAACAGGCCCCGGGGATCGCCGGAGAACGATTCATTTTCGGTCGTATAAAAATCGCCGTTGATGGCCGCGACAGGCTGGCCCACTTCCCGGGGAATCAGGCGGAGTTGCCCGCTGAGCGTATTGAGCCCCTGCTGTTCGCCCATGGCCAGTGTGGGCATCAACCGGAGATCGCCCCGGGAACGGTCGACCCGGACCACGTGCAACGACAACGGACCACTCGCGACAGAATCCCGCCGCCAGGCCAGACCCTCGCCCGCCTCCTGGAAACGATCGGGAGTGATGCCTCGGACCGGAACTGCCACCAGGCAGCTGAAGAGTGCGGCAAGCCAGGCGGACCAATGTGGGCTAAGGCGCATGATGAAATCGGTCAGGCCAGCCCGCGAGCCCGGCGCAACGCCCATTCGAGGGACAGCACGGCGAGCACTGCCGCCAACCACCAGGGTTTGTCCCACAGCGGTGTTCGCCGATTTTCGATGGTCGCTGCCGGCACATTGGCAAAGATTGCAGATCGATCCGGCGGCGCAACGTTGGCGGCAAAACTTTGCCCGCCGGAGGCCCGCGCAATGGCGTCCATCCGCTCCGGACGCGCCCGGAGGTCTTCGAGTTCGCGATCCACCGCCTCACTGACCAGCAACTGCCGGTCGTCCCCGATCCGCACCCCGCGCTGCGTCGCCACCGCACTCAGGGTATAGACACCGACGGGCGGGGCCGGCACGTCGGCAAGGTAGGATCGTGTGGCGCCATCATAGCGCGCCGTCGCCACCGCATTACTGCGGCCACCCCGCACCAGATACAGTGTCACCTCCGCCATACTGAGTTCGCGTTGCTGCGGATCGCGGACCTTCACGCTGGCCTGGGTCGTCTCGCCGGGAGCCACGCAGCCGCGGGCCAACTCCACCGTCACGGCGGAATTGGTCCGCCCGATTTTTCCCGCTGCCAGCCACCGCACGGCGTTCACCCAGAATTGCCGATAGTAGCGCCCGTCACAGTTCGACTCCGACAGTCCGCCGTTCCGGTTGATTGGTTCCCCCCAGATCGTCTCAAAGTCGCGTCCCCACGAACGGGTGGTGTCGGAGGTGAACGCGAGGCTGCGGCCGTGGCCGATCTCCTGGGCCGCGATGAGGACATTGCCGTCGTTGTCGTCCGCGCGCGCCAGGACCGTCGCCCCGGGCTTGGCCCGCTCCACGCGATTCATCCCGTAGAGTGTGGGAAAGCGCTGACCCCAGATGGCCTTGGTGGCGGCGCGATCCGGGCTGAAGGCAATCAGAGGATGAGCCCACGCGCTCGGCGGAACGTGCAACGTAATGGGCCGGGCTTCGGAATCGTCACTGCCCGCCATGGCGACGGGTATGATGCGATCCAGCACGGTGCGATGATAACCGCCTTTGCCGAAGGCGGAGTTGCCACCAATCATCACAAAGCCTCCGCCGTGCTGCTCCACCAGGCGGGCGGTGTTTTGCAGTTGCTCCTCGTTGAACGAGGAAATCCGGATGTCGCTGTGAATGACGACGTCGTATTCCAACAATCCCGCCAGAGTCCGGGGATAGCCCTGGGTCGGATGTTCAACCGGATAGATCCGTTCGTTCGTTTCCGGATCAGCATCGACCGTGTTCAGGTTCTGTCCGTTGCTGCCGGTTTTGCGATAGAGCACCGTGACTTTGATCTGCTTGTCCGACTGCAGCGCGTCCTTGAGGTATTTCCACTCCGGCATCGGACTGCCGTTCTGCTGGGGCGTCCCTTCCATATAGAGGACGTGAATCGTGGGATCCGTGACCTCGAGTCCGAACAACCGGCGATTGTTGTCGGCCAGCCATTCGTCCTTCAGCGGTGTGAGTTGCACCTCGTAGACCTGAAATCCTTTTTGTCGCGGCGTGAATTCGACCTCGACCGTCTGAGGTCCGCCCTTGAGCCGGACGTCCCGGGCGGCGAGGACTTCGCGGTCACGCCGGATCTGGAGCGTGGTGGTTTGGCCGGTGAAGCCCGCGGACCGGAGTGAAATTTCCACCCGGGTGGGCGCCTCATTGGGAACCGCCCGTTTCACGCGGACATTCTCGATCACGACATCCCTCGTTTCATTGGTCGTGCCTGTCGTCACCGTGTGGATCGGAATGCCCTTGCGGCGGAATTGTCGCGCCACGGCTTCCGGAGCCTGCGTCGACGTTTCAATGCCGTCGGAAAGCAGGAGCACGCCCGTGAGGGGTGGATCACTGGGTGCGGCCAGCAGAGTGGCGAGGGCGCTGGCGAGAGCGGTCACGGCGCCGGTGGCGCTGGCGCTTTTGAGATTCGTCAATGGAACGACCCCATCGCTGAAGCCGAAGGCGGCAACCTCCAGGTTCACGGGCTTGAGCGACAGCACCTCGCGTTCGCACCAATCCCGCGCCGCCTGGAGTCGTCCGCCGGGAATGTCCTGCGTGGCCATGCTTTTCGAGGTGTCGAGCAACAGCGCCAGCCGACTGGGCGGGAAATGGGGAATTTTTTCCACCCACTGCGGATTCATCAGACAGGCGATGATCGCACTCATCACCGCACACCGCAGAACCAGCAGGACGCTGCACCACGGACGGCTGGCCCGGCCCCGCGCCGTGAAATAGCTGGCGACCAAAATCACCAGCACCACGCCGCCAGCGATTGCCAGCCAGCGCCACTCGGGCATTTCTGTGAACTGGGTCATGAGTCTCCGCAAAGAATCATTCGGCGCGCGACAACCGCTTGAAGTAATCGGCGATCGGGCCCTCAAACTGCCGGGGCGCCTCTTCGGCCGACACATCGAGCAGCTCCGGCCTGTCTTGAAGCAATTGCTCCAACTGGGCCGCGGCGGAACCGAGAGCCTCGCTGCCCTGCGCACTCGCGGAACCCGCGGCCGGCCGATTCCCCTGCCGCATCGCCTGCGCGGCCTCCTTCATTTTTCCCGCGGCCTCCGTGAGGCGCTTCCCCGCGCCCTGCCCCGAACGCGCCCCCTGGCCCAGAAGTCGATTCAACTTTTCCGCGAGCTTTTGCGCATCACGGCTCAACTGCTCCTCCTGCGGTGCCAACTTCGCCAAGGATTCCTCCTTGGGCTCGCCGGCCTGGCCCTGGCCCTGGCCCTGGCCTTGGCCTTCACCTTGCCCTTGTCCTTTCCCCTGACCCTTCGCTTTTCCTTTTCCTTTTCCTTTCGCCTTGGCCATTTCCTTGGCTTTCGCCTCTGCCTTCGCATTTGCCTTCGCATTTGCCTCGGCCTGGTCTGATTGGGGAGAAGAATCGGCTTCAGCCGCCTTCGCCGGCCGGGAGAGTGGGTTGGAATTCGCATCCGCATTTGGACTCGAACCGTCGCCCGGATTCTGACAAGCCGTGGTCAGACCGGATTGCTGCCGGCTCAATTTCTGAATCTGATCCAGGAGTTTGGCCAACTCCTGCTGTCCTTCCGGTGCCGGCGCCTTTTTCAGCTGCTTGATGGCTTCCAGTACCACGCGGACCGCCGGTGACGGCTCCTCCTTCGGTGGATCGTCCGTCGCGATCGGCGGGACGGTGGGCAGATCCTGCAATGCGGGCAGGATCTTCAATGTCTGGTAGAGCGCCGCCAGGGCCGCGTCCTCGGGTGGCAAGGCTCCGGCGCGTGCCTGCCTCGCCAGGGCGACCGCCGCCTGTTGCATGGACGTGACCGCAGCATGCATCATGGCCTGGGCCGCCACGGGAGCACCGGTCTGCGCCAGCGCCCCTTCGTATTTTTGGGCGAATGCCAACGCTTCCCGCTGGCGGACGGCCAGTTCCAGAAAGGACGCCGCCGGAGCCGCGTCACCGAGCGCAGTGGTGTCGGCAATGATCTGCTTCTGCACGATCAATAAATTCAACTTCTGCCCGGGCTTCGGTTTGGATTTGCTCGCGATCCCGGTTTCCTCAGTGATCTCAATGAAGTACACGGGCGAACGCCCTTCCCCGGGACCATCCAGGGTGTTGTTGTCGCGGGCGACGGCGTGGTAGGCGACCACATCGTACGGTGCGAGCTTGAGCGGAGTCAGATCCAGCAATGCCGCAACAGTAACGGAGGCTTCCGCTGCCGCCGGTCGTTTCAGAATCAATTCCCGTTCGGAATCGCCCAACCGGTGATAAACGATCTTCACTTCCGTCACTCCAAAATCATCCACCGCCGTCACCTCCAGCGGATGGGAATTGGTGGCGGCCGAGCGCAGGTCCTGTCCGGGTTGGGCAAAATCGACCTTCGGCGCGGCGTCCGGAAGCACAGTCACGTGATGCCGCACATCCTCCGCACCCTTCCGCCCCTTGGCGTCCGTCAATTCCACGGAATACTCCAGATCCTTCGCCAAGGGGATCGCGCCGCTCCACATGCCGGAATCGTCCGCCTTCAATTCCATGCCCGTGCCATCCGGAAAACGCAGCCGGGCCTGGGAAAGGGCCGTGGTGGGAACCAACTGCACGCGGGCCGTGGTGCCCCGGACCGCGGTGAAATCAGCCGAAGCCACCCGCGCAGTCCTGAGTTCCGTATAGGCGGGAAATTCGAGCGCCACATGAAATTCCTTCACCGCGGGCGGCACATAAGCGGTCCCGGTGAATTCCGGAGAGTGCGCATCGCCGCCAGCCACCCGGTAGGCGAACGATTCCTTCACCCCTCGCAGCGTGTGACGAAAAACACCGTTGCTCCTGGACGCGAGCCGGTGCGTCACCCACTCCGTCTGGCCTTTCCCGCGCACCTGCAACTCCGCTGTCTGGGGTAACCGGCCGGTAAAGACGTTCGTAAATTCGAGGTCCTTGCCAACGGGAAATTCGATACTGCCGGGATGCACTTCCAACTGGGTGAACGCCGCCCGGCTCCAGGGCATGAGGGTTCGCTTCATCGCCGTACCCGCCGCGGGAAACGTGGCGGTGAACACCAGCAATCCAAACACCCCGAACCCCGCCGCCATGGCGGGTTTCACCAACCGCCCGCGGTAGGAGACCGCCTGACGTTGCAGGGTTCCGGCAACCTTCTGCTCCAGGGCCGCCACCAAATCCGCTTCGTATCCGGTGCCCGCCGTGCGCTCGCCGGCCAGGTACTCCGCGGCCGTGGACACTTCACAGCCCGCCGCCGGCTGACGGTTCTCGAAATCGAGCGCCGCCTGCTTCAAGGAGGTTGGTCGTCGCCAGAAAACCCGCAGTCGCCCCGCGCCGGCGGCCAGCAAAACCAGCGTGACGGCCAGGGCGGACCACCGGGCGCTCACCGGCAACATGAGCCAGTAATCCACCAGCGCGACCAGGCCCACCAGCAACAGCGTCATGGCCCCCACCGTCAAGCCCGACGCCAGCCGCGTGGACCAGTCCCGCTCCCGCCCGGCGAGGGCGAGGTGCTGGCGCGCGGTATTTGTTTCCATACTCACATGAGCCTCCTTTCAAACAGTCGAACGATTCGAGAAAATGGTTTCCGCCAGCAACAACGCCAGGGCTCCCCACAATAAGACCCGCCAGAGTTCACGTTGGTTGCGGTTGTCTCCAAAAAAACTGGCACTCCGCGACGTCGCCGCCGCAGCCGGACCGCGGGCAATCTGCTTTTGAAATTCCTCCGCGCGCCACGCCAGAAGATCCGATTCGGCCGCGGGGACATTGACCGCCACGCGGCGAAGCTCCACGCCCGCAGCCTCTCTTAGCGAATAAATCCCGGGGAATTTTGGGTCCACGGCGATCCGGCCCTGGTCATCCGCAGTAAAGCGCGACTCCTGCTTCGCCGGTCCCATCCACCGGACCGCTGCCTTGGCGGAAGCGCTGCCCAGATCCAGATCCCCGGCCACGCCCGCCACCCACTGCGCTCCCGGGCGCACGGAATCCTCCGCGCGACGCGCCGCGAGAAACCCCGTCGTATCGTGCATCCACGGCACAAAGCTCTTCCGCTTTGGCCAGTCCGACCACGCCGTGTCCGCCGTCGTGTTCACCAGCAGCACGCGACCCCGGCCCACATTTTGCTCAATCAAGAGCGGAACGGAGTCATCGAAGCGGGCCCGGACCCGACTGCCCGCCGCGGGCGTCACCGAATAGCGATGTCGAAAACCGGGCAAGGCCAGATTGCCACTCTCCGGCAGGCGGAACGAGGCGAAGACGGCCGCGGCGACATCATGATCCCCGATGTGCCAGCCGGGCTCGCCCGCGGCCACCTCTTCCGCCCGGAGCACACCCGGAGCGAGGTTGGCAAAATCCAGATTGAAGCGATTCGCCGAGATTTCCCCACCCAGCCACAACAACAATCCACCCCCGCCCTGCACATACTCGGCCAGGGCGCGGGCAGCGCCCGGGCTCAGAATCCGCTGCGCCGGCAGCACCACCACCTCCGGACGATTCGTGGGGCTGGCGGTTCGGAGATTCGTCTCCAACTCCTCGGGTCCACATTTGCGAAGAGCGAACCGTGAGGCGCTGACGTTCGTGGTGCCAAAGGCCGGATCGAGCGCTGCGGCGACGAAAAAGCTTTGTTCATCAAAGGATCGTGGTGTGTGGCGCCCTTCCACCAAGAGGACCCGCACGGGTTCCGGCACAAAAAACGCCGCGTAGCGGGAATTGTCCAAAGCCAGCGCATCCGTGCCGCCCAGTCGCACTTCCGCGCTGTGCCAGCCGGCTTTCAACGGTGGCAGGACCAACTCGAGATTCGTGGATTCGCCCGGACGCAGCCGCCCGAGGCTCAGGGGCAACGTGTGGCCGTCGACCACGAATTCCGCGCCGTGGCCGAAACCCTCATCGCCAAAATTCGCCACGGTGGTGTGCGGCGCCCCCTCCGACATTGTTTCCAAATTCAACTCCACCACCGCCACGTTGGGCACGGCCAGATCCCCCGCCGACAGCACCTTGAACTCCACCTGGGCCGGCACCGGCGCGGCATTCAGATTCAACGCGCTGGTCCGCTGAAAATCACTGACCAGCGTGATGGCGGAGGCGCACTGCGGATTCCCTTGCTGGATCAGGCGCGTCGCCGCACGCAATCCGGCCGCGAGGTCCCCGCTCCCCGCCGAGGGCGTCACGTCCTCCAGCAAACGGGTCACCACGGACGCCGGACTGAACCCGGTGACCACCGTCGCCTGCGGACCACTCAGGACCAACGCCGCCCGATCCGCGGTCCGCAGTGTCGCCAACGCATTCCGCGTCAACTTTCGGGCGCGTTCCCACCGCGCGCCACCGCTGTCCACCGCCTGCAGGCTGGCGGAGGTGTCCACGACGAACACGACCTGACGCGGCGGCGGGCCATTGGCGCCGTTGATGAATTGCGGCCAGAAAGGCCGGGCAAAGGCGAGGACCAGCAAGGCGAAAATGAGCAACCGCAGCAGCAGCAGCAGGAGGTTGCGCAGACGCCGCTTCGACGCGGCCTTCTCATCCCGCTGAAGGAAAAACCGGACCGTGCTGAAACGGAGCCGCGGGCTCTTCCGCTTCAACAGAAGATGAATCAACAACGGAATTCCCAATCCCGCCAGGGCGGTGAGCAGGAGGGGATTGGTAAACAAGAAAGACATGGTGAAGCGGGCGTCGCGGTCGGTTCACACCGACCGTCGTCGCTCCAGATACGCGATGAGGGCGGCATCCAGTGGCGCATCGGTCCGCAGCCGCTGGTAATCCATTTCCCAGCGCACACAGGCCGCGCGGATGTTCTCGCAGAACGCCTCCACCCGCCGCCGATATTCCGCCCGAAAATCATCGGCGTGCACCACCACCTCCTCCGCCGTTTCACTGTCTTCCATGATCCACTCGCCCTCGTACGGCAACTCCAGTTCCTCCGGCGCCAGCACCTGGAAGACGATCACTTCCTGCCGGTGCGCGTGGAGCTGACGCAACAACTCCAAAATGGCGTCCTCCGACGTCAAAAAATCCGAGATCACCACGGCCAACCCACGACGGGTGAAGGTCTGCACCACACCCATCAAATCGTTCCCCAGCCGCGTCTCGCCCCCGGCTTCGGTCCGCGCCAGCAGGGCAAAGAGATCGGCCGCCTGCTGACGGGTGGCCTGGGCGGGCAGCGCCTGACGGGATTCGGGACCGAAAAGCACCAGCCCAGGCGCATCCCGTTGCTTGACCATGAGCTGGGCGAGCACCGCCGCGAGCAAGCGTGCATAGACAAACTTATTCCCCGCACCCGCGCCAAAATCCATCGACCCGCTCGTGTCGAGATAGATCTGGCAACGCACATTGGTGTCGTCCTCGAATTGTTTGACGTAGAGAGCATCGGTGCGCGCCCAGACCTTCCAGTCGATGTGCCGAAGATCATCCCCCTGCGCATAGGCCCGATAGGCACTGAACTCGGTGCTGTAACCGAGAAACGGACTCCGATGCAACCCGTCGAGAAATCCCTCGACGATCGTGCCGGCCAGCAACGGCAGATCCTCCGCCGCAGCCAGGGTCCGGGCGTCGAGGGCAAGCGGGGTGGGCATGGCGGAAGCGGGAAGCGGAGGAAAGGCTAACGTCCACCGCCGGGGACAACATCGTTGAGGAGTCGCTCGATCAGATCGTTGACGGTCACCTTCTGCGCCCGGGCATTAAAATTCGCGAGCATCCGGTGCCGCAATACCTGTCGGGCCACCGACCGGACCCCATCGTAATCCGCACAAAGCTTGCCGCTGACCGCCGCCCGCCCCTTGGCGCCCAGCACCAGGTACTGCGACGCCCGCGGACTCGCGCCCCAACGGACAAATTCCCGGACGTACGACGGCGCCGCGGGATCCTCCGGCCGCGTCGCCGCCACCAGCAGCACGGCATACCGCACCACTTCGTCGCTGACGGGAATCGCCCGGACCAGTTTCTGAATCTCGACAATCTCCGCCCCGTTCAACACCGGACGCACGTCCGGGACCGCATTCCCCGTGGTGCTCCGGACGATGCGTTCCTCCTCGTCCCGGGTCGGGTAAGTCGCCCGAATGTGGAACATAAATCGATCCGCCTGCGCCTCGGGCAGGACATAGGTGCCTTCCTGCTCCAGAGGATTCTGCGTGGCGAATACATGAAAAGGCGACGCCAGGGGATACGTCTTGGTCCCGATCGTAATCTCCCGCTCCTGCATCACCTGCAGCATGGCGGCCTGGGTCTTGGGCGGGGTCCGGTTGATTTCATCCGCCAGGACGAGGTTCGCGAAGACCGGTCCCGGCAGAAACACCTGCCGCCGCCGGCCCGTCTCGTGATCCTCCTCCAAAACATCCGTGCCGGTAATGTCGCTGGGCATCAGGTCGGGGGTGAATTGGATCCGGCTGAAGGACACATCCAACGCCCGCCCAAGCGCCCGGATCAGCAGCGTCTTCGCCAGTCCCGGCACACCTTCGATCAAGCCGTGGCCGCCGCAAAAGACGGTCAATAGCACGTTATCTATCACCTCCTGCTGGCCGACGATGACCTTGCCCAGTTCTGTCAGCAACGCCTGGCACTGCTGCGCCAAACGCTGTACGGCGTCCACGGAGACCCCGTTGAGGGGATTTTCCGAACTCGAGGCTGTTGGGGTCATGCGAAAGGAGGCTTCATTAATGGCGGACAACGCGAGGGTTTAGACACGCAAGACTGAAATTTGTTTCAATACTGGGTCATTTAAAATATCGCCGCCGCGCGCGGCGTCCGCACCCTCTACACCGCCCGGACCGAAATCGTTCGCTCCTCATTGGAAAATCGCTCCCGCGAGAAGAAATGATTTCCACCCCGATTTCCATCAGTGAGGCTTTCGCGATGCTGTGCCAGAGAATCATCCAGATAGGTGCGCTGCTGTCATGGGTGACCCTCCGCACCCTGGCGCAGGGTCCGGCACCGACAACACCACCGACAGCACCACCGGCGACGGCACCCGCAGCGAGTCGTCCAGCGGATGTCCCCTGGCGATCCTTTGCCGACTGGAAGGCCGCGTGCCGGAAATTGCCCTCGAACCGTGCCTCCCGCGGTCGACTGCCCGCACCCGCACTGCTGCCCCTGCCCCGCTTCCGCGAACTGGATGAACTCGTGTCCGCATTTTTCGCGCGGGTGAAATCAGGCCCGCTGGGCGATACGAATGCCTGGACTGGCGCGCTCCCGACCGCGAGCGGATTTTACAACACCGATTCCGCATATTTCATCCAGCCCGAGGCGCCCACGACGGGTCTGATTCAACAGTTCCTTCGCGACACCCATCCGCTGCGCTCACCGGCGCCGGTGGCCTTCCAACCCTTCGCGCAAAAAGTCGAAGTGCCACCCGGGGCCGAACTGTTCCTGCACGCCGATCTGCATGGCGATCTCCGTTCCCTGCTGACGGATCTGGATTGGCTCAATCAACAAAAGTATCTCGACGGATTTCAAATCGTCCGGCCGGATTTTTACATGGTGTTTTTCGGTGACTATACGGACCGCGGCAATTACGGCGTCGAAGTGCTCTATACCCTGCTCCGCCTCAAGCTCGCCAATCCCGACCAGGTATTTCTCGGTCGCGGCAATCACGAAGAAGTTTCGATTGCCTCCCGCTACGGTTTTCTGAGCGAGGGCCGCGTGAAATACGGCGCGGATTTTGATCCCAAAAAAATCCTGCGGGCGTATGATTTTCTCCCGGTGGTCCTCTATGTCGGCGCGGCCGGCAACTTCGTTCAACTGAATCACGGCGGCATGGAACCCGGGTACGATCCCCGCGGGTTGCTCGCCGCACCGGGAGCGATGCGTTTTCAATTTCTGGGTCCGCTGAAGCAGCGTGGATTCGCCGCCGCCCACCCCGACTGGATCGAACCTGCCGACGCCGCCTCGTCCCGGAGTTTCGCCCAGCACGCTCAGGATTTTCAGCCTCTCGACCCGCTCAATCCGTCCCTCCTCGGATTCATGTGGAATGACTTTTCCGTGTTCGCGGAGGAACCGGGCTTTGCGGTCGACCCCGGTCGCGCGTTCGTCTACGGACAACACACCACACAGTACCTGCTCCACCAGACCCGCACCGGCACGCAGTCGGTCCAGGCGATCTTCCGCGGTCACCAACAGGCGTCG
>JAYTHD010000298.1:0-2791 GCA_043732975.1 Verrucomicrobiota bacterium | reverse complement strand
AATCAATTTTGTAGTGCAGACCTAGGATCGGGAGGAAGCAGTTTTTCCAATGAATGCGCAGTTTTCACGGAAAAATAGGCTCCGGTGCCGAAAGTCGGGCTGAGACCCGACTGCTCAATCAGACCGCGTGGCACGCAAAGGACCAAGTGCGGAAGCGGCAGCGCCGGGAGGCCCCTTGTTGGGACTCACGCCAGACGTTCGGACGACGGCGGCAACCTGTCCGCCGGCATCGCCGGCATCTTGACAGCCAGCAGACCGCACATCATGATGCCGCCATGAGAACTACCGTGACGTTGGAGCACGACGTGGAACGTTTATTGCGGGAGGAAATGCACCGGTCGCGTAGCTCGTTCAAGCAGACTCTCAACGCCGCATTGCGGTGCGGGTTGACCGGCAAGCCGGCGGAACCCAAAGCCACCCGCTTCGTGGTCAAAGCGCGCGCCCTGGGTCTCCGGGCGGGAATCGACCCGGCGAGTCTCAACCAACTGGCCGACGAGTTGGAAGTGGACTCCTTTTTGGAAAAATCCCAGACAGCGCGGACATGATCATTCCCGACATCAACCTGCTGCTGTATGCGTACGATGCGGCATCCGGGTTCCACGCCAAGGCCGGCGTCTGGTGGCGGGGGTGTTTGTCCGGCGCGGAGATCGTGGGGTTTCCGCGCGTGGTGATCTTTGGTTTTGTTCGCCTCGCCACGAACCGCCGGGCATTTCAACACCCCATGACCGCGGCGGAGGCGGCCGGTCATGTAAGATCCTGGTTGGCCCAGCCGTGCGCTCAGGCACTGGAATCCGGACCCCGGCACGTCGAAGAGGTATTGCGGCTGATCGAGAGCGTGGGCACCGCCGGGAACCTGGTGACGGACGCGCAAATTGCGGCAGTGGCCCTGACGCATGGCGCGGTCTTGCACACCGCCGACGCGGATTTCATACGATTTCCCGGGTTGCGCTGGCTCAACCCGCTCACCGGGGCCGGGAATCGCCCGGGAGGACGACCTCCCTCGTAAAAGTCTGGCCGCCTCAAAACGCGGACATGGGGGCCTTTCGACTCCAACTGAGGCAATGGGGTCGAACATTGTCCATGTTTGACCCCATTGCATCTCCACATCCATGGCCCAGAGCAAGAGTTTTGCCGTCCTTTGGCGTGAACACCCTCCGGGTGCCAATACGGATTTTGAGGACCAGCTGTTTTGGCACTGCCTCACCTGGCACTCGCTGCCGGTGGCGAAAATATTGATCCGATGGCGACCGGAGTTTTTTCGTGAGGATTTTGGATTCCTCCACGAGGTCGGTTTCGCCCGCACCACCGGGGAAGTGGTGGGGGACCTGAACCGCTGCTATGGCCGCAACGTCCGGGATCGGAAGCCTTGCTTTGATCTCGCCCAATTGGTGCTGATTCGTTTTCATGGGTGGTTGACCTGAATGGCTACGGCTTGGAATTGCGCCTTGGGTGCACGACAAAATACTTCAAGCGGCTTGAGAAATGACACGTTGACGCGCGCCGTTTCGAATCCCAACGGGATTCCATCTCCAGCCCAGGGTTGCCGACTTTAGGCTGCCCTGGGTTACGAACCCCACCCGTGCCTCAACCCTGAAAGGGTTGAATCTCCGGAGCGCGACAACATCGCCTTCGACGAAAGGCAGGTTGGGGATTAATTCAACCCTTTCAGGGTTGCTGGCTTCAACGGTCGACTGCGCCGGGGTAGACCGCGACGGTCAACCCCGGGTTGGTGGATTCAATCCCGTTGGGATGGGACGCGGATCGAAGGTCAGCGGAGATTATGAGACGGAAATCTTCCGCGGAAGTCAAATGAGGCGATTTGGCGGTGATTGGTATCCGGGATGTCTCGCCGAGCAGGGACGGAGGTTGTCCCGGAAACGCCAACACCCCGGAGGAATCCCCAGAATTCGTTTCTTCGCCTCTCCGCGTCTCCGCACCTCCGCGTGAACCTGCCGTGCCTCAGAAGAACTTTGGCGCACACCCCGCGTGGTCGCATGGTCGTTTTGCGTCGATAAAAATGCCAGGGCCGGATTCCACCTTCACTCTGGCCCGATGCTGTCGTCGCGCCGTCCGGCGGTCGGATTCATTTTCATCACCCTGGTCCTGGATATTTTGGGACTCGGTCTGATCATTCCGATCCTGCCCCGGCTCATCGAACAATTGCACGGGGGGAACACGGGCGCGGCGGCTCACACCGTCGGGTTGCTGGGCACGCTGTTCGCCGCCATGCAGTTCTTTTTTTCTCCGATTCTGGGTAGTCTGTCGGATCGCTGGGGGCGGAGGCCGATCATTCTGGGGTCGCTTTTCGGCGGCGGCCTCGACTACCTGCTGCTCGCCTGGGCGCCGTCGATTCCCTGGTTCTTCGTCGGTCGGGTGGTTTCGGGGATCACCTCTGCGAACATTTCCGCGGCCTCGGCGTACATCGCCGACGTCAGCCCGCCGGAGAAACGGGCCGCGAATTTCGGACTCATCGGCGCGGCCTTCGGCATCGGTTTCGTTCTCGGCCCGGCCTTGGGCGGATGGCTCGGGGGCTACAACCTGCGCCTGCCCTTCCTGGTTGCAGCCGGACTGGTTTTCGCGAACTGCCTCTATGGTTTTTTCGTCCTCCCGGAATCCCTGCCCGTGGAGCTGCGACGCGAGTTCTCCTGGGCCAAGGCGAATCCGCTGGGCTCCCTGGTTTTCCTGAGCCATCGGTCGTTTCTCCTGCGTTTCTCCATCGCCCTGCTGCTCATCAACATGGGCCAGTTCATTCTCCACAACGTGTGGGTCCTCTATACCAGCCACCGCTACT
>JAYTHD010000297.1:0-5096 GCA_043732975.1 Verrucomicrobiota bacterium | reverse complement strand
CATCTCCTGGTCACCCCCGCTGTTGCCCGGGCTCAAACCATCCAAGACACCCTTGGCCAGATCCATTTCCGCGAAATCGCCATAGAGTCCCAGACAGATATTGGGATCAGTATAACAATCGGAGAGTGGATCCTGGCCGGCCAACGGATGAGTCCCTTCCCGGAGGACCGCCAAGTCAACGCGACTGATGTAAACAGCGCCCCCGGTAAAACTCAGGCGAGGCCCACCCGTGAGCGGTGTCGTATTCACACCCCGCAGATTGACGGCCGGAATGACCCACGACCGACGCTGCCATTTGCCGGTACCCTTCAATACCTGCCGATTGGCCTCTGGATAGATACCAATGCCAGTGAGGGCATCCGTGGCATAGGCTTCCGGGCCGAAAGTCACCGCATCCGCGAAGCTGGCATCATCATAATACTCCACACAGATCTTGACGGTACGCGAGTCGTTGCACGCCTTGCCCAGATAGTTGCCAGTGATGCCGAAATTCAGAAAACTGCCGCCCGCCTTGACCGCCCGACGCTTGTCGCCCGCCGGACCAATTCCCGTTTCAACGACCGAGGCCTGATCGCCGCCGGTCAGGAGGTCCAGATGATCCTTGGTATTGGCGGCAATGTCGTTCCACACCCAATTGGTATTGGGCTCAGGATCACACGACTGCGCCGAGGCGAATTGGTTGATGGCGTCCGGATCGCCAAACGCCCCGACCGGGCCCCAGGCAATCGCCCGAACAATCAGGTTCGGCACGCCCTCCATCCGGATGGTGCCACCGTTGACGCCCGCATTTTGGGTCCCGCCCTGAGCATTGGCGGGGATGGAACCCACATAGCGGGAGCCATCGGAGGGCCGTGTCCCGTTGGCGATGCGGAACAGAACCCAATTCCACTTTCCATTTTTGGCGGCCACCGGAATCTTTCCGCCGATCGGCGCCTGGAGCTCGGGCAACGTTCCAACCAGAAAGTTGAAGTTTCTCGACACCCCGCTGGAGCTGAGAACCGCCCCATTCCCATAGATCTGCATCAGAATATCGATGGTGTCCTGATCCGCCCACTGGGTGTAGCCCTGATTCGTGTCCGCCGTGTTGAGGTAGTTGCCCGTGACCTTTTTTCCAGGGAAGCCCCCGATCGTGATATCGGCCGTCAATTGGTCACCGCCACTCAGGATGGAGAGATTGGGTGTCCATTTGCCATTCGGCGCCGTTAACCCGTCGCCAATACTCACATATTGGACGTTGGCCGTCGGGTCGATGGTTGGCGGCCACGCTTCCGGGGGAAACGGTCCTTGTTGAGCCAGGAGAGTGGCAGTGATTAGGCCGTAGAAAAGCGGTAGCAGGGAACGCAGTGTGCGCATGGGAATGAATTGTTTCACCCAGCGTCTAGTCCCCGGCCGCGACGGGGTCAACCCAAAGTATTAGGCCAAAGAATCACGGCCAGCCATCCGTCAAGCGCAGGTAGCCCGCCTGGCCACCAACCCCGACCTCCCAACGGAAGCTCCCCCGCCCCAGGTCGTCGGTAAGCAGGCTGCCGGAGTCGGACCAAGACTTCAGGTCGCTGCTGGCTTGGACCCGGTAGCGGTGGCGACTTAACCCCTCCATTTCGACGGTGAAATATTGCTGCTCCGACCCCTTCACATTGAGAAAACGTGGCGACTGCACGCGGAATATTGCCGTCAGGATGGTTGGGTCCGCCAGTGTCAGTTGCACCCGGGGCGAATCCCGGGGAAAAGTTGGTGACGTCGGGGACACCTCCCAGCCAGCAAATTCCCAACCCGGCGCGGGCTGCGCCTCGATTTCCAACGGTATGCCTCGAAAATACCACCCGTGCCAGGGATACGGCGTCTCACCGACGCCAGGCAGTTGTGAATTGATCCACAGTTGATTCACCCGCACCTGACCGGCCGCAGAATTAGACACCGCCAATGTCAAAGGCGCATAGCCGGCCAAATGGAGCTGGGTCACGAATTGCTGTCGCAGCACTATCGGACGCTGACTGGCAAAGTTGCTCAATACCTTTACCTGCGTGGCCCAGTTATTGGTCGCTGACTGGGTCTGCCAGCGGTCAAAATGATCATGCATCGCCGGGGCTAGGGCGGAGCGCATCCCCTCCACAAAGGTCAAGGCCCGCGCCTCCCGGAACCAGGAATTGAGCAGGCCCGCCGAGGTATTGATGAACTCACGTCGGAAGCCCGGATTCGCCATCAGACTGCGAAAAAAGATCGTCGACCAGCCGGCCCCTCCCCCCAGATCCGCCCGGCCCTCCGGCGAAAGGACCGTGGCCAGCGTGGGGTCCGACACACCGCCACTCCAGGGATGGCCGTACGCCAGATCACAATCAAACAGCAGCCAACGCCACCGGCCATCGCGGGGTTGCCCGGCGCCCCCGTCCTGCGGACCCGACAGGTCCCGCCAAACCTGCAGGTTGTTGTGCGGCCAGTCCGCATTTCCAAAATAAACGCAGGCCGCATGATAGCGGATGAAATTGCGGACATCGATCTGCCGGGTCACCCATTCGTAATTGGCCGGCACCGAAAGGTCATGGGTCTCGAGATAATGGCGCAGCTCCAGAAACGACTGGTTCGCATTTGGAGGCCCCTCCACCAGCGAACCGTCGGCCGCGCAGATGACCGCTTGACCCTTCGGCACGTCGTAGTGGCTGTGCAGATAGTCGGCGTCATGTTGCTCCCGGAGATTGTGGATACCCCAATATTCGCCGTTTAGAAAAACAATGACCGGTCGGTAGGCCTCGGTATCAAATCCCAGGCCTTCCGCCAGCCGGTGGCACAACGCATCTCGAAACAGAGTATAGGCCCAGTCATTTCCGGAGTTGCGCAGGCGCAAATGCTGAAACTCCTGCAGGGGCGTGCCATCACCGTGCCGGCGCAAGCCCGGGAAGATTTCATACGGAATCGCCCCAGCCACAGTCTTGATGCCCAGAGATTTTTGCCGGAACGAACGCGAGGATTGGCCCTGGATATCCAGGCGAACGTCCCGGGAAAATGCCGGCGTTCCCGCGGGGTCGAAATATTCCAGCAAGGCCGGGCGTTCCCAGTCCGGACCCCGCTGGGTGTAGTTCGCCGGTGTATGACCGGTGAGCACCTCAGAGGGATGACTGCGACGCCAGTCCGTAAAGACGCGACCGAGCATATAAATACCCCGGTCAAAATCGAACAGCGATTCCGGTGCGAGCGATAGACTGATGACCGGCAGGCCGGCATTGGTCGCCAGGCCGACAGCATAGGAATGGCCAACCGTCGGACTCGGCAAGGCACCGTCCCGAAAGGCGCGAGCGCGAAGGACCGTGATCTTTCGAACCAGACCCTTCGGGGCCTTCCATCCATCGGTATGCTGGTTGTTGGTGGAGGTTCCGGAAATCAGCGAAATGCCGTTGGGTTCGGGACTCCGGTCGACCAGGGAAAACGGATGTTCATAGTGGGACGAAAGGGCGTTGGGTTCCGAGCCATCCAAGGTATAGAGTATGCGAGTGTCGGGATCGGGAGCATGCAGCTCCACCATCAGACTATTCGCATAAAACCCCGCGGGTTGGCTGAACGTCGGGGCCCGCAATGCGGCATCACCGGAAGCGGAGATATTCGGGGCGGCCGGACTGGGTGTGGCGAGAAACAGCAGCGTCGCTGCCCCATCCGGCTGTCGTCCAAAGGCAATATCCGTGGGCAGCCCGGGCAATTTGACCCGGTCGATCTCCTGCCCGTCGGGCCGGCTGAGAATCACCATTTCTCCGGAGGAAGCGAGGCGAAAACTGGTGTGGAGTCGGGTCGAATTCGTCCGATCCTTGCCGGAAGCGAACACCACCAGGAAATCGCGCGCCGCCAGCAAACGCCGCGGAAACCTCCATTTGAAGGGCGATTTTGCCTCATCGCTGATCCCATAGCCCGCAAGGTTGATGGCCGCCGCCCCTGGATTGTACAACTCGATCCAGTCCGACCGATCCCCATCCTCGTCCTCCAACCCGGTATGATTGCTGGAGACAAGTTCGTTGATCACCACCGTTTGCGCCCACAGCGGTCCGAGGCCCGGAATCCATAGCAGCAGGGCAAGCCATCGACACACGCCCGGCCCGCCTTGAATCTGCCGGCACCTTGGAGCAGAAAATCGACTCATGACGCGTTCCACCAGCGGTGTTCAGAGCGGGGTCCGGGGTACCGCCTCATGGAATCGCCGGAGGTCCGGATCATTCGGCTGGGTCGATTGCGATTGCAACCACGGCCCCAGCTTTCCGATCCGCCTTGAATCCGGGGAATTGAGCTTCCAACTCTCTGAATGCCCATCGGCAAAACTGAGCGTCGTCGCGCCGGCATGCCGGAGCGCGGGGAAATCCACCCACAGCCAGACGCCCGGCCGCGGGGCGAAAAATCGTGCATTTTCAATACTGTTCTCGTGTTCATCCAAAAAGACGAAGGCCTGGGATGGCGACGGGGCGACAATCTGGTTCAAGCGGTGCCAGCATTGGCGATCCTCCGGATCCGGCACATCGTTCATATAGGAGTTCATCGAGACACTGCGAAACCGGCGCAGTTTTCCCTCATCCCGGACGGTCGAGCGATCAGCCGGGCATTTGTAAATGGCGATGCTCCGATTATACGGAAAGAGCTTCCCATTCATGATATTGGTGGCGGTGGCATCGGTATAGGCATTGCCGTTGACCCAGGTCCTGGCCGTGGCATTGGCACCGCCGCGCCCGCCCGAAAGGACGGTTTCATTGGGCGGAAGTTCCCCGCCAAAATCATCAATATAGACCAACCAACACAGGTTAAGCTGGCGATAATTGTTCAGGCACTGGATCTGCGACGCCTTCCCTTTGGCTCCGGAGAGCGCCGGCAGCAGCATTCCCGCAAGGATGGCAATGATCGCGATCACCACCAACAGTTCAATCAGTGTAAATCCTTTGTCCCATCGTGCCGATCGAGACCGGATTTCGCGGGTGACTAAAGGGCGCCCATGCGGGATCATCGCCATGAGTCCTGAATTGCCAGTGGATCGGTCTCGGTCTGCCGTCCCGCCCGGCTGAGATAAGTCGCCAAGGCGGCCAATTCGCCCATGCCGAAGACAATTTTGACCCAATACGGAATCACCGGCT
>JAYTHD010000296.1:0-7816 GCA_043732975.1 Verrucomicrobiota bacterium | reverse complement strand
GAATCTCCGGAGGATGTGGCGGCCCTGCGGGGTCCGGCGGGACAACCAGTGCGGGCCACCAACTGGCTGCTCGCCCAGATCGCCTTGGTCGCCCGCGGGATTTCACCGGGATCCATCGACGGGATCGGAGGAGCTCAATCTGCGGAAGCCTTGCGTGCGTTTCAGGCCGACGCCGGCCTGGAGCCGCATGGTCGTCTCGACCCGGAAACCATCCAGGTGTTGACCTTTGAGGGTCCGGCGTTTTCCGAGTATGTGGTGAGCCCGACGGACCTGGCGCAACTTCATCCGTTGCCCTCGAGTTGGCTGGGAAAATCCGAAGTGGAATCCCTCGGCTACGAATCCCTGGTGGAACTCGTCGGGGAGCTAACCCAGGCGCATCCGAATTTTCTCCGACGGCTGAATCCCGGGGTGGACTGGGAGCATCCGCGCGCCGGGCTGCGGCTGACCATTCCGCTGGCCCATTTTCCGGCGCCCCGTCCCGCCGCGCTGATCCGCATCAGCCTTGGGAAAAAATGGCTGCGGGTCTTTGACGCCCGCGGCCGATTGATTGCCCATTTCCCCTGCAGCATCGCCGCCCGGGTGGAGAAACGCCCGGTGGGGGATCTTCGTGTCGCCGTGGCCGTCCGGAATCCGAACTACACCTTTGATCCGGCGGTCTTTCCGGAATCCGCGGAGGGACGAGTGCTGGGACGGAAACTGGTCTTGAACCCGGGACCCAACAACCCGGTGGGCGTGGCCTGGATCGGCTTGAATCGTACCGGTTACGGCATCCATGGAACGCCGTTGCCCGAACTGGTGGGTCGCACGGAGAGTCATGGGTGCTTCCGCCTGGCCAATTGGAATGCCGAATACCTGCGGCAAATGTGCTGGGTGGGATTGCGCGTCAGCGTCGTCCCGTGAAGCGTCGTCGCGTCACGGGCAGGCTGCCGGGGGCGGTGTTGCTTCCCTCGGGGGGTGTGAGACGAAAATCTTTTGAAGCGGAAGGCGATCAGGTGATCCATTCCCCTCCAGATACCGGTTGTGGCATTTCGCCCTCAGGGTAATATGCCATCATGATCAAAACTCAGATCCAGCTGCCGGATCACCTCTACGAGGCGGCGAAGCGGGTGGCCGCCGAACGGGAACTTTCGCTGGCCGAAGTCGTCCGGCGCGGAGTGGAATACATCACCCGTGTCTATCCCCCCCTCGATCCGGAAGCGTCCGCGGCGATCTGGGAACTCCCCCCCGCCAAGCCCCTCGGACGCCTACTGGCACCGGCGCACGACTGGCGTGAATTGGCAAATGCCAGCCATGACCGCCTTTGACACCAACGTCCTGCTCCACGCCCACCATGCGGGCAGCCCGCTCAACACCGCAGCCCGGGAGTACTTGACTGGTGTTTCCTCCCTGGATGCGGTGGTGGTGTGCGAACTCGTGCTGGTCGAGTTGTACGTCCTGCTGAGGAATCCGGCCGTGGTCGGCAAGCCGCTCTCGTCGGCAGCGGCCGTCGAGATCATCGCGCCCTATCGTCGCCATCCCCGCTGGCGGTTGGTGGAAGCCGCCGAGGTCATGACCCGGGTCTGGACGCTGGCGCGGGGCCCCGGTTTCGCCCGGCGCCAAATTTTCGACGCTCGGCTGGCCTTGACCCTGCAACACCACGGCGTGACCGATTTCGCCACGCTCAATGTGAAGGACTTCGACGGCCTCGGTTTTCGACGGGTCTGGAACCCCCTGGCCGACGACTGATCAGGAAGCATCCACCGCGTCGCCGCTCACCGAGTATCAAAGATCTTCCATCCCTTGGGAGCCTCTGAAATCGCGCATCACCAACATCAAGAACGCGCTGCTGGCTTTCCCCACGCCCATCCGGCAGGTGCAGTACGAGAAGATCGACCTCGCCTTCACCGATTCCGCCGCCATCCGCGAGCCCCCTGCTTTGACAGCGCTGCTCCTCGGCCTCCTCACCCTGATCCACCCCCGCCGCGCCGCCGAATCGCGCTGACCCGCCCGACGTTCCACCGAGTTGTCGGACCGTTTCGGGACGGAGATTCACACCTTCGTGCTGAGGCCTGCGGGGATTCTTCGTTTATGGCGACGGGTGGAGGAAGGCACGGAATCGTGCGGCGTTGACCCCATTGCCTCTTTCTCTTGGAACAGGAATGGCCGAATTCCAATTGTCGTCTGGCGGCCATTCCGGATTGTTCCGGAAATGCGACTCGAATACAATCCCAAGGGGCGAATTCCGTTGGTCCGCCTGGTGGAGACAGTGGCGCTGACGGGAGTTTTGATCGCGTTGCTGCTTTCCACCGGAGAAACCGCCAACACATGGCTGCCGCTCGTGAGACAATCGCCCAGCCTGGATTTTACCCTTGGCGCGCTTTGCGCCATCGGCCTGTGTCTCTACATCCTCTGGCTTCGGGGAGGTCCCATGACACGGGAAATTTGGAGCCGGTTCTCCACGCCCCATACCGATGCGGTGACGGTGATCCAGATTGTGGCTGATCGAAGAATGGTCCGGGACGAAACACCAGGTTTCGGGCAACCTCATCGGCAAGTCAGTCCGTGGGCAGAATACCTGTTTCTCGTGGAATTTCAGAATGGACGTCGACGGATCTGTCAGCTGGAGGAGGATTTCCTGCGCCGATTTCGGGTTGGCGACGTGGCGCTTATGACCCGACGCGGGGGCTGGATACTGACTATGGAACCATTCGCCCGACGGGAGAATCTGAGTCAGGACGAAAATCCGATATAGGCGCGGGAGATCGAATGCCGCTTCAGTCTCTGGCGAGACCCGGGGTTTTAGGGCCGCAGCGGCGCTGCCTGCAATCGAGGATCCATGTATTCATACTCATCTGGAATATCCAAAACGGTAAAGGGCGGAAGGCTCAAATCCCTGAAGCTGCTCGTGATCCACTGGTTCAGCGCACAGACAAAGAGAACTCGAATCAGCTGCATCCGGATTTCAATGCAAGGTCTCTCCGTGCTTCAACCTCAGCACAAATTCGGCGATCCGTTTGCTCCGGGTTTCGGACTTCCTGGCGGTGGCGATCCGGAAGTAGAAGCCATAGCGCTGAGTTTTGTTCAGGCTCTTGAAGAAGGCTTCGGCAGCGGGTTCCCGCGCCAGGGCGGTGAGAAAATCCTCCGGCATTTCGGCGCTGCCGGCGCTGTGGTAGGCTGAATCCCATCGTCCATCCATTTTGGCGGCGGCGACGGCAGCCATCCCGGCGGCCTTCATCCGCCCGGTTTTCTCGAGCCGTTCCACATGGCCGACATTTATTTTTGACCAAACACTCCGTTTGCCACGTTGGGTGAACTTCTGCAGAAAGGCCTCTGCATCGAAGCTCTTCTTCTGCCCATCGATCCAGCCAAGACAAAGGGCCTCGTCCAGGGCTTCCGCATAGGTCACCGAGGAAATGCGGCTGCCTTTCTTGGCGATCTTGAGCCGTATCCCGGGATGTTCAACGTGATGCCGTGTGAGCCATCGGCGAAACTCCGCAGCCGTGGCGAAAGAGAGAATGGGCTGTTCCGGCATAAACTCAAGTCCAACACTGGATCGCGAACTTTTGAAATTTATCACCGATTTCTTTGTCCACTTAGCCCGAACGTCCCGACTCAATCAGTAACGCATGGACGCCACCTCTCCCTCCCTGATCGCCGCCGCTCAAACCGGCGATGAGCGCGCCGCGGGCGAACTCATTGAGGATTTCCACGCCAGAATCTATGCCTTTCTGCGGCGCCTCGCCGGTAATGATGCCGACGCCGAAGACCTGACCCAACGCACCTTCGCGCGAGTTTGGACATCGCTCAACAGTTTCGCCGGCCGGTCTTCCGTGGCGTCGTGGATCCATGGGATCGCTCACCATGTTTATATCGATTGGCGGCGGACCGTCCGGCGGGGAGAACCGCAGACCGACACCTGATCTTCGCCATCGCGCACGAGGGGAAGTTCCCACCGGAGTTTGTCGCGATTCAAGCCCAGCTCGTGACGCCCAAAGTGCTGGCATGTCGCGCGGATTCCAACCACCCGGTGGCCGTCGACTGGGAGGCCTATACTTCGGCCAATCTTTCCTACGAATACCTGGCTCCCGACGGCTCTGAAGCCGACCCGGGCCGGGTGCTCATCCGATGCCTGGTCCACGGCAGTGTAGGACTCTGCGATGGCAGCGTTCAAATGAACTCGGCGGACCATCCTCTCAAAACTGTAAACCGGCAGGGAAAACTCTATTTGGAATAATCCCGCGTTGGATCGCACGTTGAAAGCTCCCATGAAACTGTTATCCACCGCGGTGCTGCTGAGTCTGGTCTTGGTGGCCGGATTATGGAACAAAGGC
Organism: Verrucomicrobiota bacterium; assembly: GCA_043732975.1. GTDB lineage: Bacteria > Verrucomicrobiota > Verrucomicrobiia > Limisphaerales > UBA9464 > CANIZL01. The sequence continues at coordinate 3,506 of JAYTHD010000296.1, read as the reverse complement.
ATTGCCCAGCGTCGGCAACTTTCGGAACTGCGCAGCCAAATCGAGCATTCCGCGGAGGTCATCCATTCTGAGTCCTCGAATACGGCCGGCCCCCTGACAAATCCCGGGTTTGCCCCGTTGAGTGAAAGCGAGATACTTCAACTCCTTCGACTCCGGGCGGAAGTGGCACGCCTGCGGCAGGCCGTGTCGGCGTCGACGCCCAAAGGAGACCCGAACATATTGCGGGGAACCGATGGGCTCCGGGTTTCGATACCGATGGACTACCACCCGGCTGCTCAGGCTCGCTTCGCAGGTTATGCGACACCCGAAAGTACACTGGAATCCTTTCTCTGGGCGGTGCGGTCCCGCGACACCAACCTGTTTCTCCAAGCACTGCCCCCCGGGGCCGCAGAAAAAGTAACGATAAGTCTCCCCAACGGAAATTTCGATGAACTATTCGACAATCTCCGGGCGATGGCGGGATTCCGAGTGCGTGCTTCCCGCGTGGTTTCCGACCACGAGATTGAATTGGAAATTCAGATGGACCCGCGTTCCGAATCGGACGGAGAGAAAATGTCGTTCAAACGCGTGGAAGACGCTTGGAAATTCGATCTCTTCGGGAGGTAGGGGCATGACCCCACAGCCTCATTCCCAGGACGGCTGCCTCGCGGAGAGTCTCGCCCCCCGATTTTGTGGCCGGAGGCCGGCAATTAAGGTGGTACGAGAGTCCTCGCGAGTATCCCTTCGGTCGTTCCTGGCGCCGGGCGGAGGTTGGCCCGGAATTGGCGGCGTTCACTCGTCGTCTGAAGGCAAAATGTCAAATAATCAATGTTTGACCCATTGCCTATTCTCAGAAACTGCTATCCGATCACCTCAAACCCGCCGCCCTGCCGGAAATGGTCGTCAAAGGCGGCGACCCGCTTGACTCCCAGGCGCCGCATCGCCACGAAGGAAATGGCGTCGCAAAAGGGATACGACTTGTCCGCATGCTGCCGTAGCCACCGGATGGCCTCGCGATGGTCCGCGTCAGTCACCTCCGCGAAGTGCAGCAGCGGATTCTCCCAGAAATCGGCGATGATCCTTTCCCGCACCGCCGGCGAACGGGCGAAGGTCGCGTGGGTCTCCGCAAACACGAAGGCCGTGCTCACGAATTGGCTCCGCTCCCGGAACAGCGCCGCGAGGCCGTCGCGCGCCCGGGCATGATGCGTCTGGCGGGCATCGCGAAAGGCAATCCAGAACGACGAATCGACGAACACCCGGTGGCGGTGCATCAGCGCCCCGCCTCCGGTTCGGCCAGCACCCATTGCCCCCGCTTCTTCACATACCTCCTGGGCGCGCCGTAAAGATAGTGATCGTGATTGATGGCGGCGTCTTCCGGCAGCTCGAGCCGGGCATCCGGCGGCGTGGGCTCCAGCATGGGGTTGGCCGTCCAGGCGGAGTCCGGCAGCCGCATTTTGTCGTCGATGTAGCCACGGATGACTGCCGCCATAGGCTCGCCCCGCCGCGCGGCCTCGGCCGCAATGAAACCGTGCTCGGCCCGGGTGAGGTAAATCTGGGTGCGGACCATGCCCGTCGCCCCGTTGACGCCCAGGGACGGACCAGGGAGGTCGCGCAGGCCTTCCGACAGAGTCGGCGTGCCCGGATACTTCAGCGGCTTCATCATGCGCCACATATACATCACGACATATAGACATCGCAACTCCGTTTTCTCCAGCTTTGTCTCAGTCCACGTCGGCGAACTCGTTCAAGTTCAGCAACCCCCGGCGGACGGTTCAATTGAAGAGAGGCAATAGGGTCAAACATAAACATTCGACAGTGACGTTCCCCCGGGGGATGCTCCGGGTATGGCGCGACAATTGAGAGTTCAGGTGCGTGATGGCTGGTACCATGTAGTGAGCCGGGGCAACGGCGGGGAGGCGATCTATGGAACCGACGAGGATCGACGTCGGTTTCTCGGTCGGGTCGCCGAGGTGCCCGAGCGGTTCGGGACGGAGATTCACGCATTCGTTCTGATGGACAACCACTACCACCTGCTGGTTCGATGCCGGAGATCGGACTTGAGCGAGACGATGCGATGGCTGCAAACCGCGTATGCGATCGGATTCAATTGGGCGCATGGCCGGCGGGGGAGCGTGTTCCAGGGCCGCTTCAAGTCCGTTTTGATTCAGGATGAGTCGGCGCTGGACGCGGTGGCGCGGTATCTCCATTTGAATCCGGTGCGGATCGGCGGACTGGGACTCTCCAAGGAGGTTCAAAGAAAGGCGAGGGTGACTGGCGGTGCGGATCCTGGAGCCGGGTTGGTCGCCCGGCGGTTGAAGGTCCTGCGGGAGCATGGGTGGAGTTCCTGGCGGGTGTATGCCGGACTGGAGAGCGCACCGGTGTGGTTGACGCGGGATCGGATTCAAGGGGGATGCGGTGGTCGTCGCCTCCAGGAGCAGCGGGCGGCGTTGATTAGATACACCGAGCTACCGATCCGGCAGGGGCGGATCGACAGCCCGTGGGATGGATTGGTTGCCGGGGTGGTCCTGGGGGGGACGGCCAAGGCGGTAGCGCTGCTGAATCGCGCGGGGAGGAACCCGGTACGGCAAGCGGAAGCGAGGCGCAGAGCCGCGGCCCAAGGACGACCGCAGTGGAGTGCGATCGTGGGTGCCGCGGAGGCCATTTTGGGCCGGAGGTGGGGTGAGATGAGCGAAACTTACGGGGATTGGGGACGGGATGGGACGATGGCAGTGGCGACGCGGCATCTCGGCTGGCGATTGGCGGATGTGGTACGGGAGGTGCGGGGGGTGAAGTATGCGGCGGCGGCGCAGGGGATTTGCCGGTTCTGGCGCCGGGCGGAGGAGGGCACGGAATTGGCAGTGTTTACCCATCGTCTGAAGGCAAAATGTCAGATGAACAATTTTTGACCCCATTGCCTCTCCATGAGTGCAGCGCATCCTGATGTGATTGTGATTGATTTAAGGGACAGGTGAATTATCAACATTTGATTTGCCGTCTCCCCTGGTATCCAGAAGACTTCCTTCATGCGACACGCCCGAATGAAGCCCGCTGCCCCGGTGAAACCGGTGTACTACCATTGCCTTTCCCGGGCGGTGAACCGGGAGTTCCTCTTCGGCGAAGCCGAGAAGGAGCAATTCGTGCGTTTCCTGCGCGAATATGAGCAGTTCTGCGACGTCCGGGTCCTGACCTACTGCGTTATGTCCAACCACTTCCATATCTTGGTGGAAGTCCCGCCGGCTCCCGTCGTCCGGCCCACCGCCGAGGAATTGCTGGAGAAGCTCAAAGCTCTCTCCAGCACATCCACCACCGCCGCCAAGGCCGAACAGATGATCGAAATGTTCCGGAAAGCCAAGGATGCCCGGGGCGAAGCGGAGTATCTGGAGGGATTCTTCCGGCGGATGTGGGACGTGAGTGAATTCATGAAACTCCTCAAGCAACGCTTCAGCAGTTGGTTCAATCGCACCCGGGAACGCAAGGGCACGCTGTGGGAGGAACGCTTCAAGAGCATCCTGGTGGAGGGTGCGGGC
>JAYTHD010000295.1:0-3103 GCA_043732975.1 Verrucomicrobiota bacterium | reverse complement strand
AAAATTGAGGGCGGAGCCTAGGAAGCACTGCCTCCGTGGCAAGAGCGGGTTGCGGGGAAGGGAAAATCACTGTTCCGGCCGGAGATTGCCGGATTCCTCGGGACCCCGGTGGGTGTTCCTTCCCGGAAATCCCTTCTCCCCAGCATTCCCGGCCCGCCCTCCGCAGGTTGCATTAGCGGTGAAACAAACCGTTGAAGCCGCGCCAACCCGTCGGATTCATGCGCCCCAGAATGGAACGGATCCGTTCCGAACCGGGAATCTCGGGCAGGCTGCCCCGGTCCAGATCGTACTGTACCAGCACGCCGACGTTGTGGGCGCCGCGGTCATTTCCCCGAACGGCATTGATGCCGTAGGCGTAACTCACCACGATGTGCCAGCCCTTTTCCAGCGACTCCCAGCCGAAGCCAGCGCCCACGCCGCCATTGAAATTGCCGCGCTGTTCCAGTCCCGGCAGATAGTCGGAGATCGCCGCCCCGCCGAAGCCCAGCACCTCCCAATGTTTACCCAAGGGGACGGAGTAGGTGCCGTTGAGCAGGGCAAACGAGCGAACGCTGAGTTCCTCGAAATAATATCCCGGGATCATCAGGGGAAATTCGGCGGCCAACGGCAACGTGCCGCCCAGGCGATAGGCGGACAGGCGATCGACATCACGACTGGTGCCCAGCGTGGCGCTGACTTCAAAGCGGTGCCGCGCGGGCAGCGTGTAGGCGATCAGCGCCCGGGTCCAAAACAGATGGGATTCCGAAGATTCCGGCGTGGCTCCGGCAAAACCGTAGGGCTCGGCGTCATTGCGAAACTGCCCCTCGTACCAGGCGCTCAGTTCAAAGGCGACCGCCGGATCCATCAGGGGCTCGCGCCCGCCCCAACGGATCCCCACCCGTAGATGGCCGGTGGCCCGGTCGTCCGGAATCACAAAGTTCGGGGCGGTGTCGTCGTTGCGCTCGTAGAGGGTGTAGCGCATGGCGCCGCGAAACACGAGCTGGGCCGGCGCCTCCAGCAGTCGGGTGGGTTTGGTACCTTCGGGCAGCGGATTGAGCAGGTGGTAGACGCCCAGACTGAATTCCCCGGCGTGGCCGGTGAAAGATTCATTCTGGATCCAGCGTCCCTGCCGGATTTCGGAATAGGAGTCCGCAAACCCACCGCCCGACACGCCGATCCCCAGGTCGGTATGGGGCCCCAGCAATCCACGGATTCCCAGCTCGGTATCCGCGTAAACCGGCGCGACGGCCGCCCGCAGTGTCCAGTTCGTCCGAACGAACCCCGGTTCGTTGTAGTAGAAGAAGGCGTATCCGGCGAACGGGGCCTTGCCTTCCGTGGGTTGATTGTAGCCCAGTTGGATAATCCGCCGCGCGGTGGGGTCGATCTGGGCCCAGGCGGCCAGCCCCGCTCCGAGGGCCAAGGAGACGAAAACTCCACGAATCCAAAGGCTGATGCGGTTCGATTTTACGTCCACGACGCCCAGATAATCGTCCACGACGCCGGGAGCAAGCGTCAGGGGCCCAAAAAACTACTGCCCTCCTTCCGCTTCATTTTGTTTTACCCCCCGCCGCCTTCCACGATGGTCGGCGCTGCTTTTATGGACTCAACGGATATCGTTGTCATCGGTGCCGGCCCGGGCGGATACGCCGCCGCCTTCTACGCGGCAGACCTTGGACGGAAGGTCGTCTTGGTCGAGCGCGACCCCCGACTGGGGGGAGTGTGCATGAACCGGGGGTGCATTCCTTCGAAGGCGCTTTTGAACGCTGCCCACGCGATCACCGCTGCCCGGGAATCCGCCCACCGCGGCATCAGCTTCGGGGATCCGCAGATTGATCTCGAGCGCCTGCGCGCCTGGAAAGGCGGCATCCTCGAAAAACTCGGCGCCGGCATCGCCAGTCTCGCCAAGATGCGCGGCGTCACCGTCATTCATGGTCGCGCCCTTTTTGAGGATTCGTCCACGCTGCGGATCGAGTCGAGCGAGGGACAGAAGTATCTGAAGTTCGAAAAGGCGATCGTAGCCGTAGGCTCCCAGCCGGCCCTGCCCAAGGCTTGGGATCTCGGCAATCCCCGGGTCATGACTTCGACCGAGGCCTTGGAAATCGCCGACATTCCCGAAAAACTCCTGGTCGTCGGCGGCGGTTATATCGGCATGGAACTCGGCACGGTCTACGCCGGCCTGGGATCGCAGGTCACGGTGATCGAAGCGCTCGACGCCATTCTGGCCGGTGCGGATGCGGACCTGGTCCGGCCCGTGGCGGCCTATGCCAAGAAGGCCTTCAAGGAAGTCCGCCTGAAGGCCAAGGTGATCGAAATCAAGACTGCCGGTAAACAGATCAAGGTCGTTTCCGAGTTCAACGGACAGCGGATGGAGGAGCTTTATGATCGCGTTCTGGTCTCCGTCGGCCGCACACCCAACGGTCGCGATCTCGGCCTCGAAAATACACAGGTGAAACGGGATGAAAAGGGCTTCATCCAGACGGACGAGCACATGGGCACCGCCGATCCCAACATTTACGCGATCGGGGATGTCGCGGGGGGCATCATGCTGGCGCACAAGGCCAGCAAGGAGGCGCGGATTGCCGTGGAGAATATTTGCGGCGAAGGCCAGGCGGTGAATCGCGACTATGTGATTCCCGCGGTGGTTTTCACGGATCCCGAAGTGGCATGGGTCGGGCTCACCGAGGCCGAGGCCAAGCAAAAGGGTATCGCGTATGAAGTCGCCAAATTCCCCTGGGGCGCCAGTGGCCGGGCCCTCACGTATGATCGCACAGATGGCCTGACCAAACTTCTCGTCGATCCCGTAACCGAACGCATTCTGGGTGTCGGCCTTGTCGGTCACGGAGCGGGCGAACTGATCGGTGAAGGGGCCTTGGCACTCGAGATGGGCGCAACGGTTCACGATCTGGCCGCCGTGGTGCACCCGCATCCGACGCTGAGCGAAACGTTGATGGAAAGTGCGGAGGCCTTCTTCGGCTACGCCACGCACATCATCAGCAAGAAGCGCCCGCACTGAGGCGATGGGTGTTCACTGCAGATAACTTCCGGCACAAAGCCGCGTGTAGATGCCGCCCAGCGCGAGGAGGTCCTCGTGCCGCCCACGTTCCACGATCCGGCCGCGTTCGAG
>JAYTHD010000294.1:0-3983 GCA_043732975.1 Verrucomicrobiota bacterium | reverse complement strand
CTGCTGCTCGCGGTTGATCTGCTCCGGGCCAATGCGCCCTGGGTGATTTATTACGATTCCCGGAATCGTTATCAATCCAACCCCGTGCTCGACATTCTGAAGCAGAAGCCGGAGGAGCACCGGGTCACATCATATATTGACCCCCGGCGGGCGGGCATCCTGATCGCCGGACCGGGGGCGGAAGCCTGGCCCTATCTGCAGAAGCTTTGGTTGGAAAACCATTTTCAATACTACCGGATCCAGTCGCTGGACATCATTCAGATGCCCCGGATGCAGAAAATGGACCTCGCGTTCATCACCAACGTCACGCCGACCTCGCAGGCGACCTATACGCTGGCGGTGCGACGGTGGGAATTGACCGGGGCGCGGTACATTCTGACGGGCCGGGGCATGGATCAGCAGCTCAACGAGGTCTTTGACCCCGGCCAGCGGCGTTTTCGCCTGGTGATGCCCTTTGGCTTTGTGCCCAAACCTGGCGCGCCGGCGAATCTGGGTGGGACAATCGAGGAGCAATTGGACAATTTGACGGCGGTGGTCCAGACGAACGGCGCGATGGCCCTTCTGGAATTCAGCGGTGCCCTGCCCCGGGTAAAGTTGTATTCGCAGTGGGAGACGATTCCGGACGAGGAGCGCACGCTGGCGCGACTCCGGGCTCCGGAGTTTGATCCGCATTCCTCGGTGCTGGTGGGCGAGGATCCCGGGTTGACGCCAGCGTCGGGACCTTCCACCGGGGAGGCTTCGATCATCCACTACTCGCCAAAAGGCATTGAAGTTCGGACAAAATCCACCAAGCCGGGAATCCTGCTGCTCAACGAACGGTGGCATCCGGATTGGAGGGTCACGGTGGATGGATCGGCCGCCCGGTTGCTGCGTGGAAACTATCTGATGCGGTCGGTGGCTCTGCCGCCCGGGGAGCACACCGTGGTGTTTCGTTTCACGCCTCCCGCGGGAATTCTCAACCTCAGTTTTGCCGCGGTCAGCGTGGGTCTCGCCCTGTGCGGCTTGCTCACCTGGGACTCCCGGCGCCGACCGGCCTGAGGGCTGCGCGAGGGACTATGATCGGGGCTGGCGCAGGCTCCGCAGGCGGTCGCGCACCATGACGGCCAGTCCGCCCAGAGCCCAGGCGACGGGGCCGGCCAACTGACGTCCGAGAGTTGCCACGTCACCGACGACCTCCGGGGCCTCGCGCGAAAAACGTTGAATTTTGACCTGGGTTCGCGCTGCGAAGATGCAGCGGAGTTTTTGGAGGCGCAGCCAGTGCGCCGCGGCACCTTCTCGAATCATCCGGGCGATCTCCGTCATGACGCGCCATTCTTCCCCGACGAACACGCCGACGTTCTTCACTGACCTTCCCGTGGCACTTCCTGCATGAATCCGGAACCGAACCAGCGCCTGCGGCAGTGTCACCAACCGAGTACAGTGGGACGCATGCTCGGCAAAAAAAAGGACGTCGGCCGCCTGTTGCCAGCCGTCCTGAAAATGAACCGGAGGTGGTTGCCGGTTGGTTTTGAACAGCGCGGTTTGGATATAAACGTGTTGCAACTCGGCCTGTCGGCCCAGGAATTGGCGCAGGGACAATTCCTGAGCGGGTCCGGTGCCCGCTACGAAATGGGGATCCGCCAGACGTCCTGCGGCATCGATGGGAGTGAATTGAGAATGGGCCAGGGCGCGACCCGGTGTCTGGTCCACCAAGGGGAGCATCCGCTCAAAAAAGCTTGGTTCCAGGATGTCATCGTGGGATGTCAAATGGAGGAAATCGGTCGAACTCGCGAGATCCAGAGCCTCATTGAAATTCCGCAGACTGCCGATGTTTTCCGGGCGCCGCACGAGTTGGATCGGCAGTCGGGTGGCGAATTGCTTGACGCATTCCACGGTTCGATCGGTCGAGCAATTATCCAGCACGACCACCCGGTCCGGGCGTCGCGTCTGGGCCTCCAACGAGGCGAGCAACTCCTCAATATACGGCAGTCCGTTATAAACCGGAATTACCGAAGTCAGTTCTGCCATGGATCGTGGAAACCACCCGTGTCGTCATGGTCCCCTTCTGGTCGCCACGCCGCGTCGGAGCGTGTGGCTGGGGACATGGCTAATTTGCGGACGGAGGCCTTTCGGCAAGGACGCGTTTGAATTCGACACAGACCCGGTGGACCTGCCCACGGGTCAAATTGAGAGCCGAGGGTAAATTCAGCGCCCGCGGGGCGAGATCGTAGGCCACGGGATTACGGGCCCGGGCGGCAATCGCTTCGGGATGCTCCCGGTAGGCCGGTATGGAACTCAAGGGATGAAAAAACGGCCGGCAGTCGATGCCCACGGCCGACAGTGCGTCCTGGAGCCTTTCCTTGTCCCAACCAATGGCCCGGTCCCATACCACCGTGACCATCCAGTACGCGCTGCGGGTGTCGGGCAGGCCCGTGTTGAGGGTGATGCCGGGTTGGCCGGCCAGTTCCTCGGTGTACCATTGAAATATTTGGCGCTTCCGTTCCACCAGTTCGGCAACCCGCTCCAATTGGGCCAGACCGAGAGCGGCCTGCATCGAACTCATCTTGTACTTGAACCCGACCTCGGTGTTGAAAAAGAAGCGGTCGCCAGGCCGACGTCCGTGGTCGCGGAGATGCAGGACGCGCTGGAAAAGCTCGGTGTCGTTGGTGGCCAGCAAGCCGCCTTCGCCGGTGGTCAGCGTTTTCGACCCATGGAAACTGAACACGCCGGTGTCGCCCAAACTTCCCGCCGGGCGCCCCCGATATTCGCCCCCGATGGCCTCCGCCGCGTCCTCGATGATGGGAATGCCGTGCTGCGCGGCCTTGGCCCGGATCGAATCGTAGTCCGCCAGGTTGCCGTAGAGATCCACGGGGATGATCGCCCGAGTGCGGGGCGTAATGCAGGCGGCCAACGATTCCGGGCTGAGGCACCAGGTAGTGCGGTCGACGTCGGCGAAAACCGTCGTCGCGCCCACGTACGTGACCGGCGCCGCGGAGGCAATCCAAGTGATTTCCGGGACGATGACTTCATCGCCAGGACCGACGCCCATGGCCGCCAGCGAAAGGTGAATGGCCGAAGTGCAGGACGGCAGGGAGGTCGTGTGGCGCACGCCCAGGTGTTCGGCGAACGCCTTCTCGAAGCGTTCGTGATACAGATTGGCCTGGCCGTACCACGCATTGGTCACAGCGTCGGTGACGTAGCGAATCTCCTTCTCGGTGATCCACGGCCCGGAAACGGGGATACGTTCCATGACTTAGTCGCGCACGCAGCGCAAGTATCCTCCCGGTGCCACGGTGAGGAGCAGGTGGTGTTCGATCGCGGCGTCCACCTCAAAGCGGCTGTTGGTGCGCAGGAATTCGCGGACGGCGGTCTTGGGATTGTTGCCTTTGCCCCAGGGACGGTCGTGGATGAGATCCTCCGGCATGTCTTCGATGAGGGTGTCGAAAACCACCAGATAACTGCCGGCTTGGACGAACGGGGAATACAACTCGAGTTCGCTCAGCACATGGGCATGCGTGTGGTTGGAATCGAGGACGACGAGGCCCGTCTTGCCAGGGCCGACCAGCGTGCGGACCTGATTCACCGTGGCCGGGTCGATGGAGGAGCCTTGCACAAGCTGGATGCGATGGGCCATCGGATGTTTTTCAATCTCGATCCGATTGTGCTCCCGGATGTCGATGTCCACTCCGATCACGCGTCGGTCCCCGCCCAGCAATTCCAGCAGCGAGGCGTAGTAAACGAGGGATCCGCCATGGGCGACGCCGGTCTCGATCACGACGTCGGGTTTGACCCGCCAGAGGAGCTCCTGCATGGCGACCATATCCTGCGGGAATTGGATGATGGGACGCCCCATCCATTGGAAATTGTACGCGTAACGATGGCGGGCGATTTCCCGGATCCAGATGCGCGACAGTGCCTGGACATCGGTATCTTCGCCCAGACCCCGGATATTGTTGCGTACTTCCTGGGCGAATTGGTCGGCAGGTGTCATGCGATGGGAGGAC
>JAYTHD010000293.1:0-3148 GCA_043732975.1 Verrucomicrobiota bacterium | reverse complement strand
GGATCAAAACGCAGGCGGTAGTGCAGCCCCAGCAGCGGCCCCAGCGACGACGCCAATGCCGGATCGAGACCCCGCACCCGCTCCAGCCAGGCTAGCAGGGTTTCCCCTGGACGCCGTTCGAAGCCACATTTTTCCACCGCTCGCAGCACCGCATAAAACTCGGAGTCAAGGCCCGGACGGATCCACGCACCGTCCGCGGCAGTCCGGTCATCGAGGCGCCGCCAGCCGCGTCGACGGAAGAGTTGAACCAACAGCCCGATCAACAGGAGCCCGGCCGGAAACAACAACCATTGGCGCCCCCCCGCCCGGCCATACCGGAATCGATTCCAGCCAAAAACCAATTGGGAGCCCGCATCCCAAACCCGGCTCCACGCCGAGGCATTCTCGGCCTCGGAACTCTCCCAGGATGCCGGGGTGTTGTCGACCTCGCGCCAGGTGCCATCGACGTAGGCGATCGTCCAGGCGTGCGCGTGCCGGGCCCGAACCAGGGTCCATTCGCCACCGGGCTCCGCCTCCGGCACGGCCCAACCGACCACGTAACGCGCCGGAATGCCCGCGTGCCGCAGCAGCAGCGTCGTCGCGGTCGCAAAGTACTCGCAGTGCCCGCGCCGATCCTGGCGCAGGAAGGATTCCAGCGTGGAGGACGTCCGTGGCCGCACCGCCGTCGTGCCGCGATACAGGGCATAGGTGAAATGGCCGGCAAAGAATTCAGAGATGCGCCGCATCCGTTCCGCCACGGGCAAATCGCGCGTCAGGCCGATCTCGGAAGCGACCTCTCCCAGCACCGTCGCTTCGGCATCCGGAATCCAGCGATCGGCCGCGCCGGGCACGGGTGCGACCGAGGACGTCCGACCGGACACCACCGGGAAGCCGCCGAATCGAAGTCCATTGGCCCGAAGGACCCCCAGCCCGTTGGTCTCCAGCGAATCAGCGGGCATCGCTTCCAACCGGCGCAGGGAAACCGGCACCGGCACGAGGCACCGCGCGGACGGCGGCAACCAGAGTCGGAAGGTGGCTTCAAGTCCCGGATTCTGCGCAAAGACAAAGGTGCCATCCTCTTTGGCCGCGGCCACTTCGGCAAAGGCCGTTCCCGACGTGTTCAACCAGGTCGATCCGCGATAGGTATCGAAAACCGCCTCGCCCAGCCAGTTGGGCGCGCCCCCCGGCCCCAGCCTTTGGAGCCGAAAAACAATGCCCCCGGAGTTCTTTCGGATGCCCACGCTGCCGATCGAGGTGTGGGTTTCATTGGCGTTCACGTCGCGATTCAACATCCGGTTGATGAAGTCCGATTCGAGATCACTCCACCAGGCGGCCACCGGTTTCAAACCCGCATGTCCCAGCCAGGATATTCCCACTGCCAGCGCGAAGGCGGCCGCCCACGTCAACGGCGCAAAGGTCCGTCCGCGATGAACCCAGACCGTCCAACCCACAATGCCAATCAACGCCGCCAGCAGTCCCGGCGGATGATCCCCCGCGCTGGCGCCGAGCAACGTGATCACCAGAAACGGCCACCGGGTGTCCACCGTGACCTCGCTGGGTGCGAGATGCCGCCGGAGTATCCAGGTGAACGTGCTGACGTGGAGTCGTGGAGTCCGGCTCCAAACCTGCGCGAGCACAATCGGTGCGAGGCACCAAGGCAGTCCGCGAAACAGCCGGCGGAACACCTCGACGCTGCGACTGTTCGTCAGCGCCGGCGCCTCTCCGCGCGCCACCCAGGCGCCGAGCCCCAGCCCGCCATCGGCCGCCAGCGTGAGGTAAAGCGCATACACCCCGAACAACGCCGCGCATAAATCGCCCAGTCGATGAAAATCGGCGGGGCCCAGGTCCCAGCGCGCCCGCACCCGGCGGCTCGCTTCCAAGGCCACGGCCAAGGGCAGGACCCATCCCATGAATCCGCCCTGCCAGCCCCAAGCAAGCACGGCCGCTGCCAGCAACAGGGGAGGCATTTTCATCAGGTGGTTTCCTTTCGGTGGTCGACGTGCGCCAGACCTTCCCGGATTTGTCCGGCCACCAGCACATGAAATCCCACCGCCGCCCCCAATGCACCCGGAACCGGCCGCTCTCCTGGCGGCGGCGACGTCACCACGAACACCTCGAGAGGAATCCGCCGGGCCGCCAGTTGTTGGACGAGTTCCCGGCGTGCCTCATCCCACTCGACGAATACACAGACCGCGCCGCTGAGTTCACCGGCGTGTTCCAACACCAGATTTCGCAGGACGGCAAAATCGCGATCCACCACCGGGGACACCGCCGCCAGCACCTCGAGCAATTGCCCGGCATGACCCAGCCCCCGGCCCGCCGTGACGCGATACGCTCGGTCGCCGGCAAACATCAGATCCAGCAGCGATTCCTCCGCCCGAGTCTGGCTGGCCAGCGACGCCGCCACACTCACCGCCTCCTCAAACACCCATTCGCGTTCAGCGCCGGCGAAGGTGTCCAGCACCAGCGCGTGCCGGGTGAAAATCTCGTCCTGATATTCCTTGGTCACCGGTTCGCCCGTGCGCGCCCAACTGCGCCAGTGGATGCGCCGGAGGGGATCGCCGGGCCGATACTCCCGCAAGGCCAAAAACTCCTCCGAGGCCCCGACCCGCGACGCCAACGCCACGCCTCCCGGCTGGTACTTGGGATTGCCGGGCAATTCGAAAATGGGCGCAGGATAACGGCGCGGCAGAACGATCAGCGTCTCCGGACAGGCACGGCGAATCCGCGAGCGCAGCAGGCCGAGCGGATCGGTGCGCGTCACGGCCAAGCCGGCGAAGTGCACCACCCCGCGTTTCCAGGGCACCATCTCCATCTCGGCAAGGGCCGAGTCCCCGGGCGCGAGGGTCGGCAGGCGGCCCCGGGTGATTTTGACCCGTCGACCCGGCAGGTTGGAACTGAGCTGCATCGACCGCGTCCGCCGCGCCGGCCGGAGGCGCGCCACAAAGGCCGCGAAACTCAAGCGCGTATCGGTCATCTCTTCCTCCACCTCCAGTCCCCGCCAGGTCCGCTTCGTCCGGTTGGTCACCCGCACCGTATATTGAATCACCCCGCCCACGGAAGCGCAGCGCGGCAGACTCCGCTCCACCTCGAAATGTCCGCGAAAAAACGGAAGAAACACGAGCGACACCAGCAGCAGACTGGCGCCCAGCAGGAACACGCGCGGGCC
>JAYTHD010000292.1:0-5340 GCA_043732975.1 Verrucomicrobiota bacterium | reverse complement strand
GAGCACATAGGTCTCCCGAATATCGCACAGCAGATTCAGGCCGCTGCGGAGCGCAAGCACGCCGTCGGCGGCCCGGAAATCCACCGTCGCCGCAGTGACCACCTGTGCGACCGTTCGACTCGCCGGACGGACGGACGGCTCCACGCGGCCTTCGGCCAAAATGCCAACCGGGTCGGCTCCGGTGGCCATCCCCGGGAGCAACTCCCCATCCCGAAACGTGGGTTCGAACCCCGCATCCGCAATCACCACCGCCACCCATCCCGGCCCGGCACCGACAAAACGAACGCGACCCACGGCATCGACGCTCGTCCGCGCCACTCCCCGCCAGGCAAGAACATCGGCATCCCAACTGACCAGGATCGCGACCTTCCCCGGCGTTGCTCCGCCTTCCAATGCCGCCTCCAGATCACCCCCCGCAAACCGCCGGGCCATCAGCGGGCTCCATCCCCGCGGCAGCAATCCGGGGAGAGTTTGCGGGCCGAAGCCAGAATTCGAATTGTCCGAATCCAAGGGCAGTCGGACCGTGATCAAGCCCACAATCGGCTCCCCTTCCGCTGGTGCCGCCCGAAACACCGTCAAACGGCCGGGCGAGCGGAACAACCAACCTTGGACGCCGTCCGGGCGAGGCAGGGAAATCCACCCACCCTTCCCGACGATTCGAACCCCGGGAGCACTTGGCCCGACTTCCAGCACCTCGACGTTTTCCAGCGGCAGACCGAATTCATCCAGAACTCGTGTGTAGGCCAGCGGCGCGTCCGCCGGCGGATTGGGCGCGGGCACAAAAACCGCCGCCCGCCAGTTCGGCGTCCCGGTGCCACTACCGAAGACCACCCGGCCCAAACCAACCACCGCACCCGGAGCAACCCCACCCGCGGGCAATCGGGGGGTCACCTCCAGCAATCGGACCTCCCCCGCGCCCACCGAATCCACGATGCTTTGAGCGGCCGCCGAGCGATCCGAAAAGCCCAACCAGACCGGGCCCACCAACCGGTTCGGCGAGGCGTTGGACAAGACCGCGTCCACCGTCCAACCCCGGGGCGAAAGGCGGGGACGCAGCCCTCGAAAGTACACCGGAAAGGCCTTCGCCTGATTGGTCAGATTTCGGGCAATCCCGCCATCCAGGAAGGAAAGCGTCGACGGCGGATCCGCCCGCAAGCCGGCGACCAAGCACAACAAGCAACCCACGAACACCCACGATTGCCGCAGGTCGAAGCCGGCAAGCGGATGGGGTCGTCGATCAATCATGGACCGCCTTTCCGGCCCTCCTTCGGACCAACGTCAGAAGGAGCAATCCCATGAGGGTCATGCCGGCAAGTTTTTGCTCCGGAACCAGCGAGGGGACGGAAACGAACCCGACCGATTTGAAGGCATCGCCGTTGCTGGACAGAAATGCCGTCAATTCCCCCCGCCCCTGCCAGTCCGGCGGCAGGGGAAATCGCAGCGTAAAGGCCTGCTGCCGCGCCAATCCGAACGGGGTCAATGGATCCAGCGACGCGTTACGAAACTCGATGGGGGTGGCGGAAAAATCCCCGGCGCCTTCAATCAACGGTTTCTCGATCAACCCAAAGACATCCAAGGTTGCGAGGACCCGGTCCCGTCGATCCAGAAAACCGGACAGGATCACGGTAATGCTGTCATGCAACTCCCCGGGCGTCGGCACCTCGGATGTTCCGAAACCGAAATCCACCTGGAAGTAAACGCCATCGCCGGACGGACCGGTCACCGATTGTCTCGCCTCCGCTGCCGGCAGCAGGTCCTCGGTCAACACGCTCACTCCCTGAGCCACCGCACCGAAGTCAGCTCGGGCTCCGGCCAGGAGTCCCAAGCAGGAAAGCCAACCCACCGAATTCCATCGGTGGCAGGTCGGCAAATCCGGCGCTGTGTTTTCCATTTTAGAGTCTCCTGAGGGACGATAAGGCCCCTGCCATTACCCACCAGTGAAAAGGATCTCCCATAGCTCGCGTCACGGGCTTGCGGGTTCCAACCGGAGAAAAGGATCTGGAAAATCCAGACAGGGTCCCGCATGCCCGGCACACCTCTCCAGAGATAAACCGCTCCGGTAATTGGGTTGGTGCGCACGGCAGGACTTGAACCTGCACGCCTTTCGGCACTACCACCTCAAAGTAGCGCGTCTGCCAATTTCGCCACGTGCGCAAACAACTCCCTCACGGATCCATCCAGTTCAGAACATTGCGAACTTCACTGGACGAACCGAAGACAAATGGTCGGGGCGGTGAGATTTGAACTCACGACCTCTTGTACCCGAAACAAGCGCGCTACCAAGCTACGCTACGCCCCGAACCAGAAGCGGGCCGAAGATGTGGATCACCCTCCCCTTCGGCAAAACCTTTTTCAGAATCATTTACTCCGCTCCGTCCCGCTCCTTGGGGAAGCAGCGCCACGGCCTCCACTTCATCGCCCCCCCCTCGCAAATCGCCGACGGCAGGAGGCGCCATTCCCTTCCGGGGTTCCCCAAGTGTCCGGGCATCCCGCTCAAACAATGGCCGGTTCGCCCATCACCGCCGTCTTGTCCTCCGCCTGCACGCCCCCGGACTTCAACATCTGCGCGGGGTCATTGTAATGGAGAATGATTCGATCCATTTGCGCCGGGGTGGCACCCAGGTGATCCCGGATGAGCTTGCCCAGCACGGATCGATAATCGATCGCGCGTTTCAGGTAGCGGGATTCCACGCCGAACATTGACCCGGTCTGGCCGGTCTGCCAGCGGACGCTCGCCGCATCTGCCGGATCGGCGCCGAAGACGCCGCTGCGCGCTGTCTGTCCATTCCCGGCAGCACGGAATCCCTTCACCGATCCGCCCGCCACATACATGACACTGGCCTCCGCATGATCTGTTCCATTGCCGTCGTTTTCAATGGAGGTGCGGCCAAATTCCGACAGGGTCACCACCACCAGATCGTCCCAGGTGCACTTGTCGCCCAATTGCAGAAAGTATTTGCGCAAGGCATAGACCGCCCAGCCCACCTGCCGCAGCAATCGTGCGTGGTTGCCAATTTCGGCGCCCTGATTGGAATGGGTGTCAAAGCCATCCAACTGGGTGCCCGCGACGATGGCGTCAGTCTTGTTCAAGATCACTGCGGCGTTCTTGAGTTTCTGGAAAAAATCATAGGAACTCGTGGGCACCACATATTTGTTGGCGTTGGCATTTTTCGCAAACGAGCCGTTGGTGGCGTTGGTCACCGGAAACAACGTATAGGGTTCGTCGCCGTCCGTGACCTCGGCATCCATGTAGTTCGCCTGAAACTGCGGCTTGAGATCTGAAAAAAGCTTCAGGGTGTTCGACAGATTTTGGTACTGCTGCCCGAGCAGGTCGCGGTTCTTCTTGTCCGCAAAGGGCAAAGTGTTGGCCGACCTCAGAAACGCATCCGCCTTGGCGTTGCCGTCCGTCGTGTTGGGAATCCCCAAAAGATCGTAGCGGGTCACGTCCGACAGATTCGTCATCGCCGCCTTGGATCCGCGCAGGAGCAACGGCAGGGAATTCTGGAAGGAAACTCCGGTCAAGGCGTTGCTGTTCGTCAGTCCGGACTCCACCATGGCGCGGTAGAACAGGCCGTCCTTGACCAACCCATTCCGCGGCGCGCCGGTTTCCCAGTAATTCTGTGAATCAAAATGCGACCGGGATTGCCGGGGATATCCCACCCGGTGCAGGACGGTTAATTGCCCGGCGTTATACACGGGCACGAGAAACTTCAACGAAGGGTGCAGGCCGGCAAAACCGTTCCCCAGGGCGAGTCCGCCGTGGTATTCCTGGGTGCCGGCATTGAAAGCAGTCGGGCCGTAAACGGAGTTGACCTTCCCGGATTCCGGAAAATAAGCGGGTCCGGAATTCATCCAATTCGCGCCCGCATCGGGATCGATCCGCAAGGTGGGACGATTGGTCGTGTTGTATGCCGCGTCGCCGTACGGCAGGACGTTGTTGAGTCCGTCATTGGCGCCGCGCAGGAAGACGAAAAGCAGTTTCTTGACCCTGCCATTCGCCCCGGCCAAGCCGATGGAGCCATCGGCCAGAGCGCGTTGCAGGACGAGCGGGATGTTGGTCAGCGCCGACAGCGCGGCGGTCGCTCCCAGGGTGCGACCGAGAAACGAGCGGCGGGTGAGGATATTAAGGGAGTTCATGAGCAGCGGGGGGCGCAGGGGTTCTGGTTTTAACTCATTGTTCCTGGAAGCGGGCCGTGGTCATGAGCGCCGCCGTCGCCCCGCGAATGCGGTTGTCCAGTTCGGTCGCCGAAACCGACGAAAGCGGCGAGGCGGTCACTCCGTCATTGGCGGTGTCGAGGTATTGGATCGCCAGCCTCCGATAGGCCGCCAGGTTGGCCGCACCCTCCGCCGGGAAGAAAATTTGCAACAAATAGTCCGCCACTGCCTGCGAATCCTTGGTCGAGACGTTCTTAAGCGCCAGTAAGCGCGCGGGGTTGGTGAACGTCAACGTGCCGGCGTCGGTATGGCCGGTTTGTCCCACCGGAATCAACGCCGCCTGCACAAAACGCAGGCGCTCCGCCAGGGTGCCCGCACTGATCCAGCCCGGAGCCGACTCCGGATACCCATCCGGCTCCGCCCGATTGAACAGATCCATCCGACCCGCCTTGTTGATGATGCCCGAGGACCCGGACGCCGCCGTGGCCAGCGAGGTCCCGTCTGTGTCCGCCGTATAGCCGTTGTCGCCATCCTTGGCGCGCAGGGCCCGGATCACGCTGACCGCGTATTCCAAAGGCGTCTTCACCTTTTGCGCCGAGGCCAGGGACGACCGGAAAAGCGGGGAATCGAACAACACCTTGAGCACCGGGCGCAACTGCCCTTTCGCGCCGCCACCGGGCGGAGTCTCCCAGGCAAGCATCATCCGGTGCACCAACTCCTCCTCCGGTGAGGTCTGATCGTCGGTGAAATCATAGCCCACCGAAAAGTCGTCGTGGATGAACAACCGGCAGAATTTCACGGCGAGGAACTCCTGGGTGAAGGGCTGGTCCGCGAGGTGAGCCAATACATCATAACCGTCCTGCAATCCTGCATTGGCGGTCCGTGCGGGGAGTTTCAATTGATAGGCCCGCCCGGCCCATGGCGGCCCGAAGCGGGCGGGAACGGTCTTGGATTGATTGGTGGCCAGCGTGCCATTGTCGTTGCGGACGGAAAATAAATATTTCGGCCCGGTATAATGGTTCGCCGATTTAAAGATGAAGGACCATTGCCCCTGAAGATTCGTATAGGCGTTCTTGTTGGTCACAATGGTGGAATCCACATAGACGGTGCTCTTTCTGGCCAGCGGATTGGACTCCTGCCCGGGCGGGGTCAATTCCACCGTCCAGCCGGTCCAGGCACGGGACA
>JAYTHD010000291.1:0-6974 GCA_043732975.1 Verrucomicrobiota bacterium | reverse complement strand
CCGGGACGCCATCCGCGAGCTCAAACGCAAAGGCACCTTTCCCGGACGCGGACTGCGGGTCTGGCTCCGTGGCGGCGACTACATCCGCACGAACAGCTTTGAACTCACGGCGCAGGATTCCGGCACCGAACAAGCCCCGATTGGCTGGCATCCGTTTTTCAATGAACCGGTCCGTTTCCTCGGCGGCCGGATCCTCTCCGCATCCAAGCCGGTCACGAACGCCGCCGTGTTCGCCCGACTCGATCCCGCGGCGCGGGAACGGGTCCGGCAAATCGATCTGCGCGCCCTCGGCATTCTCAATTTCGGCGAAATGAAATCCCGTGGCTTCGCCCGCCCCACCACGCCGGCCCACGAAGAGCTTTTTTACGCGGGCCGCCCGATGACGCTGGCGCGCTGGCCGAATGAAGGTTCCTGGGAAAAGATCGCCGGCATTCCGGACACCACCACCAAGGGCGACGAGCACGGCGGCAAGCTCGGCGATCTGCCCGGAGGATTCTTCTACGCAGGCGAACGCCCCAAGCGTTGGCAGGACGTCACCGATGTCTGGGTTCATGGCTACTGGGCCTGGGATTGGGCCAACTCCTACGAACGGGTCGCTGAACTCGACCGCGACCGCCATTTCCTCCGGACCGCTCCACCCTACGGTCTCTACGGTTTCCGCGCAGGGCAGCGATTTCAATTCCTGAATATCCTCGAAGAACTCGATCAACCCGGCGAATGGTATCTCGATCGTCCGCACGGCCTGCTCTATTTTTGGCCGCCGGACGCGCCGTCCTCCAAGTCGGGCGCCGAACCGGAAACCTTGTTATCGCTGCTCGCCGAGCCGTTCCTGAGATTATCCGACACCTCCCACCTGACGTTTCGCGGCTTCACCTTCGAAGCCACGCGGTCCAGCGCCGTGGAAATCCACGGTGGCACGAGCAATCGACTCGTCGATTGCCACCTGCGCAACCTCGGCAACGCCGGCGTCATCGTCAGCGGGGGCACCGGACACGGCATGATCCGTTGCGACTTCTTCGACACTGGCGACGGCGGCGTGACCCTGAGCGGGGGTGATCGACAGACCCTGACGCCCGGTGGTCACTATGTGGAGAACTGCCATTTCCAACGCCAGGGCCGCTGGTCGAAATGCTACGTGCCGGCAATCCAACTGGACGGCGTGGGTCAGCGCGCCTCCCACAACCTCATCCATGATCACCCCCACGCGGCCATTCTATTCAATGGCAATGACCACCTCATTGAATTCAACGACATCCACCACATTGCACTGGAGAGCGGCGACGTCGGGGCCGTCTACACCGGGCGCGACTACAGCTACCGCGGCAACCGGATCCGCTACAATTTCATCCACGAGACCGGCGGCGTGGGCATGGGTTCCATGGGTGTTTACATGGATGATTGCGTGAGCGGCACCGAGGTGTTTGGTAACATTTTCTACCGCGTCCACTGGGCCATGTTCATCGGCGGCGGCCGCGACCATCGCGTGGAAAATAATCTCTTCGTGGAGTGCGATCCCGGAGTGCGTGCGGATGGACGCGGCCTCGACACGTCACCGGTCTGGCGGGACATGGTCAATGTCTACATGCGGAAGCAACTCGCCGCCGTGCCTGCCGCGCTGTACCGCGAGCGTTATCCGGCTCTCCGCACACTGGATGAATTCTATGGACCGCCGGAAGGCCCGGTCATCGAGGGCGCCCAATTCCGCGGTGTCCCGCCCGGTGGCAATGTGATTGCCCGCAACGTCGCCATCGGGAAATGGCTCGAACTCGGCTGGCACGCCCAGTCGAACCTCTTCGATGTGCACGACAATCTCGTCGCCACGAACGCCCTGCCCGCGGACCCCGGCCCGAACCGATTCGATCTTCCCGCTGATTCCCCCGCATGGAAGCTCGGGTTCCAGCAGATCCCCTTCGGCGAAATCGGTCCGCGGCAAAACACCGAACGGCATTCGACCCCCGAGCCGCGTCGGCGATCGAAATAATCATTCCTCGCCGACGGAGAATTCATCTATCGGAGGGGCGTGATACGACGCGTTTCCCTTGGGCTGTTCGTCGCCTGGATTTTCCTCGGCACGCGGGCGCAGTCCGCGATGCCCACCGGTGCGGCCGGTGATTGGTTGATCGATCCCCGACCGTTTCCCGCCGCCGTGGTGGTGCGGGCCGATGGCCGGGAACTGGAGCTGAACAACGGCCTGCTGCGCCGGGTCATCCGCCTGCAACCCAACGCGGCCACGGTGGCGCTCGACAATCTCGTGACCGGCGAGTCGCTGCTGCGCGGTGTGAAACCGGAGGCGGTCGTGGAAATCGACGGCAAGCGCTTTGAAATCGGCGGACTCAAAGGGCAGCCTAATTACGCTTTTCTCCGGCCCGAATGGATTGAACAACTGCGCGCCGATCCGGCTTCGTTTCGTTTCGTCGGCTACGAAATCGGGAAGCCGAAGAAGCGGTTCGCCTGGAAACAAGTCCGCCACCACGCGCCCGATGTGAAATGGCCGCCCGCCGGGGCCACGCTGCGACTCGATTTCGATTATCCGGCCGCCGAGGCGACCGATGAAGTCCATGATAACGCCGCGCGGGCCAGGACGGAATTGGGCATCCAACCGCGGAACATCCGCGTCTCCGTGAACTACGAGCTCTACGACGGCCTGCCGTGCTACAGCAAATGGATCACGGTGGCCAACGGCACGGACAAGGTCGTCCGGGTGGACAAGTTCTCCAGCGAAGTGCTCGCCGTGGTGGAGCGCACCTCCGAAGTCGATGAACTCAGCGAAGGGCGCACGCCGCCGAATCTGCACGTCGAGACCGACATGGCCTTTGGCGGCATGATGGCCGCCGGCGCGAATCGCCGTTCCTTTCGCTGGCTGCCCGATCCGGAATTCCATTCCCAGGTCAATTACGAGAAGAAGACACCCTGCCTGCTCGACGTCGGTCCCGACCTCGGTCCCGCGCAGGACGTGAAACCGGGCGGCACGTTTGAATCCTTTCGCGCCTGGATCCTGCCCTTCGACAGCACTGATCGCGAGCGCTGCGGCCTGTCCGTCCGGCGCATGAACCGCGTCATTGCGCCTTGGGCCACGGAGAACCCGATCATGATGCACGTCGTCTCCTCCAACGGCCGCATCGTGACCAACGCGATTGATCAATGCGCCGCCGTCGGCTTTGAAATGATCATCCTCAGCTTCGGCAGCGGCTTCAACATGGAGGACGAAAAGCCGTCCACGCTCGCCAGCGCCCAGGCGTTCTCCAGCTATGCCCACAGCCGGGGCATCGAAATTGGCAGCTATTCCCTGCTCGCCTCACGACAGGTCGGCGGCGGCAACGATGTGGTGATGCCGCCCGGGGAAAAAACGGCCTTCGGCAATTCGCCCTGTCTGGAGAGCCAATGGGGAACGAACTATTTCCGCCGGCTCTATGAATTCCATCGGGCGAGTGGTTTCACCCTGCTGGAACACGACGGATCCTATCCCGGCGACGTCTGTGCCAGCGAACAACATCCCGGACACCACGGTTTGGCCGATTCGCGATGGAACCAATGGCGCGAGATTTCCGCTTTCTACCAATGGTGCCGCGGCGAGGGCATTTATCTAAATGTGCCGGACCATTATTTTCTATCCGGTTCGACCAAGAGCGGCATGGGCTATCGCGAAGTGAACTGGTCCCTGCCCCGCGAGCAGCAGCTCATCCACACCCGGCAGAACATCTACGACGGCACCTGGCAGAAACTGCCCAGCATGGGCTGGATGTTCGTGCCGCTGACGGAGTATCAGGGCGGCGGCGCGGCGGCCACCATTGAACCGCTCGACCAGCACCTGGATCACTATCAACACATGATCGAGAGCAATCTCGCCCTCGGCGTGCAAGCGTGTTATCGCGGGCCGCGACTCTTCGACACCGACCGCACGCGGGACATGGTCAAGTCCGAGGTCGCCTGGTACAAGGCCCACCGCGACATCCTCGAAAGCGATCTCATCCACGGCCGGCGCGCCGACGCCCGCGACCTCGACTGGATGCTGCACGTGAATCCCGCCCTCCCGGAAAAAGGCCTGCTCGTCGTCTTCAATCCCCTCAACCAGCCGGTCATGAAAACCCTGCGGGTAAACCTCTACTACACCGGCCTCACCGAATCCGCCCGCCTCAGCGAGCGCGGTCAACCGGCCACCCGCGTCCCCGTGGATCGCGACTACAATATCACCCTGAACGTCACCCTCCCCGCCCAGGCCATGGACTGGTTTGTGATTGAATAGGGATCGGTGGCGCGCTTTACGCGATGGCATGGGTCTGTTATCCGTTCGTCATGATCGAGCCGGAGCAATTGGTTGGAGGCGAGTGGGCCGAGTGGTATCGGCTCACGCCCGTTCAACGCTGGCTGGAAAGCGAGAAACTCTGGCAGACCTATCTCGCGCTGGGAGGCTCACTTGATTCCGAACCCGATACGCAAAGTCCTTTTTTCGATGCGCGCGAACCGCGTCCGCGCCCTGCTCATGGGCGGACAGGCGTGCGTGTTCTACGGCGCGGCCGAGTTTAGCCGCGACACCGACCTCGCCATCGTCGCCGATGCCGTCAATCTCGCACGGCTGCGAAAGGCGCTGAAAGAATTGCAGGCCGTCCCCATCGCCGTCCCGCCGTTTGCCTTGAAATATCTCCGGCGTGGACATGCGATCCATTTCCGCTGCCAGCATCCCGAAGCCTTGAGGATGCGCGTGGACGTGATGTCCAAAATGCGCGGCGTGGATACCTTCGAAAAACTCTGGCGGCGGCGCACGACCATTGAACTTCCGAACGGAACGAAGTGCGACTTGCTCTCGCTGCCCGACTTGGTGCAAGCCAAGAAAACCCAGCGCGACAAGGACTGGCCGATGATCCGCCGCCTGGTCGAGGCGCACTATTTTCAGAACCGCACCCAACCCAATCCCGCCCAGATCCGATTCTGGCTGCGAGAACTCCGGACGCCGGAAATCCTCCTGGAACTTGCCGCACTCTATTCCCCGATAACCCGGCGTCTGGTCGCGGCGCGACCGCTGCTGGCTTATGCCGTATCTGGCGAAACCAGCAGGCTGGAGCAGGCATTGATGGCCGAGGAATTTGTCGAACGCGCGCAGGACCGGGAATACTGGCTGCCGTTAAAGGCGGAATTGGAGCAACTGCGCCATGCTGAAAGAAAATCACCAAAATGAGATCCCCCGCCGAACCCGGCATCGCCATGAGGTGGGCCCAGGTTCCCGACGAGGCAGCTGTGGGCAGGCAACGACTGGCCCACCGAGACTCTCCCGACCCGTTGTGGCCGAAGGCCGGCAAACAAGGTGGCGCGAGACTCCGTCGAGCCAGTTTTCAGGCATCAGCGGAAAAATGCATCCCCAGTGCTTCGGCGCCCTTGGTTGCGTTCTTAGCGGCGTTGCGTGAAATCCTCTTCGCGTGGACCCGGAGCCGGGAAAGGTCTCACGCAACGACCCAAAGCCCGTCTTGCACGGCGTATGGTTTTATGGGAATATGGGGCATGAAGACGACTGTCGAGATTCCCGACGAACTGTTCCGAGAGGCCAAAGCCACGGCGGCGCGCAATGGCTCCAAGCTCAAGGATCTGGTAGCCGACGGCTTGCGACTGGTTCTCGGCAAGACCAGACCCGAGGGACGGCATTTGCGGTTTCCACTGATTCCCGGCAAGCCGGGAGCCGCCCGACTGACCGCCGCCAAGGTCAGGAAAATCGAAGCGGACGAAGCCCGCGAAGTAGATTCCCACCATGCGCGCCCTGGCCGACGTTAGTTGGTTGCTGCCGCTTTGCTATGGCGGCCATGAACACCATGAGCCCGCCCGCCGCTGGTTGGACGCACTGCCCAAAGGTGGCCAAGTGGTGGTCTGCCGCCTGGCGCAGATGGGATTGCTGCGCCTGCTGAGCAATCCCGCCGTCATGGGTGCCGATGTGTGCGCCACCGATGCGGCCTGGAAGTTGAACGACCGATTATTCGGCGACCCCCGCTTCACCATGGAAACGGAACCAGCTGCCCTGGAGGAAATCCTCCGCCGATTGACAAAAGGCTTTCCCTACTCCCCCAAACTCTGGCAAGACGCCTATCTTGCGGCCTTCGCGGTAGCGGCGGACCTGCCCCTCGTCACTTTTGACCAGGGTTTCCGCAAGTTTCGTCCGCTCCGAAGTCTGGTTCTGACCCGGGAATGATTGGCATCCGTCCTCTGCGGACGCTGGCATCGGCCCCGCGCTATCGCGCCGCTATTCCAAGCGTGGCGAGTTTTATCCGTCCGCTGCCTCCCGGGCGACAAGCGAAGCCACTCAGTGAACCTGTCACTTTTTGTCACTTTTTCGCCTCAGGCCATCCCTCACTCCCTACCAGGGTCGGCCCTACCGCGCCTGCCGCCGGACGGCCCGATACTCGGCTCCCTGAAGGGCCAAGACCTGCGGCGAGACGAAAGCCCAGATTCCGACGCCGGGCGCGGGGCTCAAACGCGCCGCGGTAGGCGGAACGACACCACCAAGTGAGGCTCCACGCGCTGCCGCCGCGGACTACTCGCTCCGCTCCGGCTATACTCAACGGATTCGTAGTTCCGTCATTGAGGGTATCTATAATCCCTCCGGACTTCCCACCTGTATGATCCCGACACCACTCCCAAACATTGCCGTGGAAATCATAAAGTCCCCAAGCATTCGCTTTCTTGAGTCCAACAGGATGGGATTCCTGATCGCTATTACGGCTAAACCACCCCAGTCGGGTCAAAGCTGGATCCTTACCCAACGGCTCCGTACACGCAGATCCGTCGTTAAAGGCACTCTCAGTCCCGGCCCGGCACGCATACTCCCATTCCGCCTCCGTCGGCAATCGAAATCCAAAATCCTCCTCCTTCACCCCCGCCGTCACCAAGCGCCGGTTCACCTGCTCACAAAAAATTATAGCCTCCTCCCAGCCCACACTTTCTACCGGCAAATCGGGTCCTCTGCTTTCACTCGGATTGCTCCCCATCACCGC
>JAYTHD010000290.1:0-4192 GCA_043732975.1 Verrucomicrobiota bacterium | reverse complement strand
ACGGCACCTTGAAGGTTCGCTTCTGGTCCAGCCGGGTATGGATCTGGCCGACGACGAGCGAAATACCGGTTCAAGTGTGGTTGCTACCACAGTAGAAGTAGGCCTGTCGGCTCTCATGCTTTCAATTCAATCTTCCTTTCACGACCTCGTAAAAAATTGGGGCCGGCTGAGGGCCAATGAATCCACCCTGAAAGTCAGAAATTCCCAGCAGAATCAAGGTTTGTCCGCGTGGGTCCAGAAAGTGGAAAAATGGGTCCAAGCGCTTGGATTTACTTGCGAACGAGACGCTCTACCAACTGAGCTACGACCCCATTCCTCAAACCGGCAAATGAGGTGGCAGACCCCTTCGGGCTTGGTAAGTGGAGACTTCGATCGATTTGAAATCGACTTCGGTTTGCCCGCCGGGCCGGAGAACATTATTCCGCTGGGATGAATCGCTGGTGGCTTTCCCGTTTCGGCCTGGCAGTCGTGGCTGGCGCCGCGTGGACCGCCGAAGTCCGCGCGGACGACGAGGACGCCCTGGCCAAGTCCCGGAGTGCCCTCGAAACGGTGCGTCGTCTCAAGGGCTCCGACCTGGACGCCAAGCCGGCGTTGAAGGCGGCCATCGGGCGGCTGGCCACTCAATTGCAGGGACAGCCGGAATTGGTGGAACTGGTGCGCGATTTTCACCTGACCAACCAATACCCCGCGATTTTTCAATACGTGTTGAACCATCCGGCGGAACCCGTGGCCGGAGAGGCGATGCGGCTGTTGTTGGTGGGATCCCCGGAGCGGGTGCGGATCGGACTCGCCGATACGAACCAGGCGTTGCCGCTGCTCACCGCCCTGGCCAACGCCGCGAATCAGGAGACGGTCCCCTGGCTCCGGCCTTGGTTGGTTGAGGCGCCGGGACGGACTTTGACGGAGCGTCGCACCGCCTTGCGGGGACTCGTCAAATCCCAGGAAGGGGCGGCGGCCCTCGTGGCGATGGCCGGTGCTAACCAGCTTCCGGCAGACCTCCAACCGCTGGCGTCGACCGAACTGCAAGCCGTGCGCTGGCCCAAGATCAAGGCGGACGCCGCCGCCATTCTGCCACCCCCGCCGCGGACGGAGTCGACGCTGCCGCCGGTGAGCGACCTCGTCCGTCGCGCCGGCGATCCAGTGAACGGCGCGCGGATTTTTCAAAGGCCCGATGTCGCGTGCATCAATTGCCATCAGGTGAATGGACTGGGCGCGGATTTCGGTCCGAAGCTCTCCGAGATAGGTACCAAACTGGGCAAGGACGCACTCTACGATGCCATCCTCGAACCCAGCGCCGGCATCTCCTTTGGCTATGAAGCCTGGATGTTCACCTTCAAGAATGGCGACGATGCCTTTGGCCTGCTGGCGAGCGAAACCGAGGACGAAATCGCTGTGAAGGTCCAGGGCGGCAACGTGACCAAATACCGTAAGGCCGACCTGGTGAAGCGGGAAAAGCAGAAGCAATCCATCATGCCGGAAGGCCTCACGGCGAATCTGAAGACGCAGGAGCTGGTGGACCTCGTGGAGTACCTCGCGTCGCTGAAGCACGCGGCTCCGTAAGGACGGGCAGCCAGCGGCCATCGAGGCGGTGCGACCGAACCTGGGGTCGGAAGCCACACAGGTTCGGCGCGAGGGCGTCCGTCTCTCGCCGAGCCTGGCCCTACTTCGCCGCCGGCATTTCCTGGGTCGGGGGATGCGGCTTGAGGACCAGGGTCTTGCCGGCCCAGAGACCGCCGAGCAACGCGACCACAATGCCGACGCGGAGAAAGTTCCGATTGTCGGTCAGCAACGTCAGCGAACAGAGAACGACCGCGACCTGCAGCAGAATCTCCGCGTGATCGAAGCCGTCGTTCTTTTCGCCGGACAGTTCGGACTCCAGTTTGGCGACGGCGGCCTCCGTGCGTAATTTGTCGTTTTCGGCCAGGTACTCGGCGTTTTTGGACTGGAGTTCCGCCGACAGCCTGGTCATCGCCTCGCGCTGTGCCGCCGCGGGGTTGCCGGCCAGGTCCACGGCCAGGCGCTTGAGCTCCAGCTCGTTCACATAACTGCGCTGCCGCTTGGCCTGATACCACGCGTAGCCGTTGGAGGATTCCACCGCCTTGATGATGCGATCATTGGCGGCGTTGTTGCCCAGCGAGCCGACCACGGCCATCACCACCGCGATGATGGCAATGATGATGCCGATCTGCTTTTCGCCCGCTTTGCCTTCCCCGTGGGGAATTTCAACTTCAGCCATGATGGGCGGTTATTAGTTGAGAGCATTGGGCAAAACAAAAGCCATTGCATCCCGCTTGAACGGTATGGAAACGTCTAGGCGGCGGGCGCGGTGCCGGACGCCAGCAATTCGCCCTCGCCGAGTTTGCGTCGGAACAGGCCCACGGCGAGTCCATAGCTCAGCAGCGCCAGTTCGGGATCGTAGCGATGGCCCTCGTCGCGCAGGAAGGCATGGGCGCCGTTGAATTCGTGCCAGGTGAAACGGGTGCCGGCGGCCTCCAGCGCGGCTTGAACCTTGCGCCGGCCGTCCAGGGGCACGTGCGGATCCTGACGCCCCCAGAGCATCATCAGCTCGCCGCGGATCTCCGGAATGCGATCCAGGGAGTCATCGTTCATGCCGCGTCCCAGCCCGCGCTTGTGAATATCCGTCGCATAGAAGCAAACGCCCGCCAGCACCTCGGGATTCATCGCCGCCCGAAAAGCCAGGTGGCCGCCGATGCAGATCCCCAGCACGCCCAGATGCCCCGTGGAGACGGGTGACGATTTCAGGTAGGCCAGAACGGCCCGGGCGTCGGCATCGTAGGAAGCGAGTTCCTTGGTCGTCTTGAGCGCATTCCCCCGGTCGGCACCCGCAGTATCATAGGCCAACACCGTGCCGGCGGGCTCGAACTCGTGATAGATCTCCGGCACGGCCACGACAAAACCGTGTCCGGCCAACAGCGCGGCGGTGCGGCGGATCGGTCCGGTGACCTGGAAAATTTCCGAATAGAGGAGGATGCCCGGATAGCGTCCCGGAGCGCTGGGGCAAAACACGTACGTCCGCATCGGCCCGTTGGGAGTGGGGAGATCCACCGTTTCGGTTTCTCGAAGTGTCATGCACCCGCAACGTGGAAGGCGGATCGCGCCTGCGGCAAGCCCGGCGATCGCCAGCGCGGGTGCCTCGCGGTACTCAGGTATTGGCCCACCGATTCTTGTGGCCGGAGGCCAGCAAGTAAGGTGGAGCGAGGCTCCCGACGAGCTAGCCGGTGACGAAGTCGAGCCCCAGCGCGGGTGCCTTGCGGAGACTCTCGTATAGCCCACCGGTTGTGTGGCCGGAGGCCAGCAAGTTAGGTGGAGGCTGCCGACGAGGTCCGCTTCTACTGCCAACGCTTCCACTCCAGGCCCGGCCGATCGACACGGAATTGGACGAGTCGCAGCCCTTCCACTTCGGTCACGTAGGCGGTGCGTCCGTCGGGACCCCCGAAGCAGATGTTCGAGGGCTTGGCGCCGAGCACATTGATTTCCTGCAATACCTCCCCACGGGGCGAGAGCTTCACCACCGTGCCCTTGCCGTGGCGCGTGGCGTAGAGGTTGCCGTCCACATCACAGCGCATGCCGTCGAAGCCGAAATCGTCGAAGTGTTTGAGCAGCCGCTTCTTTTTTAGCGAGCCATTCCGGACGATGTCGAATGCCCATACGTTGCGTTGCACACTTTCATTCACGTAGAGCGTGCGTCCGTCCGGGCTGACATCAATCCCGTTGGTCGTGCCCATGTCAAAGGCTTCCAGATGCGCCCGGCCATCGTGGCTGATCCGCCAGATCTGCCCGGTGCCGGTCCGCCAATTCGGATCGCTGGCGTAAAGCGTGCCATCCCGGGTAATGGCCAAATCGTTGGGCTGATTCATCCGGTCGTGGTGCGCATGGATCGTGATGGTCCGGGTCATTGGATCAATGCGGAGGATGTTGTGGCCGGTGTAATCGGCGACAAACATCATGCCTTTGCGATCGAACCGGATGCCGTTCCCGGTGCTGCCTTCGGGGAGCGTGACGAAGAGTTCGGCCCGGCCGTCGGGCGTGACGCGGCCGATGTTGCGGGCATCGCGATAGCTGACGCAGTAGATGTTGCCCTGGCGATCGCAGGCCGGGCCTTCAATGCCGAGGGTGAAATCGCCCTGGGTCAGCGGGGTGGCGGTGAAGAGCGTTTCCGCGCCGCGGACGG
>JAYTHD010000289.1:0-7127 GCA_043732975.1 Verrucomicrobiota bacterium | reverse complement strand
TGTAGCGTCGACGACTGTTTCGGTTCAGTCGGAGCGCTCCGGGATAGACACGGTGACCGAGAAAGTTCATGCCGTGCACAGTGCGATTAATAAAGGCCGTCTTGAATTCCAATCCGAGCGTGGTGCCTGCAAATTCCACCAATTGACTCCGCGCTGCGACCGCACCGTTGGAGTCTCGGGACCAATAGGCAATGTCATCCATGTATCGCACGTATCCCACCGGCCCGAGCTCCTGGAGAGCAAAAGTATCCAGCGAACTCAGGTAGAAATTGGCGAGATGTTGAGAAACCAAGGTGCCAATCGCCAACCCCCTGTCGGAATCAGGCCGGTAGGCCGTCACCAATTTCGCGAGGATCGAGATCACCTTCGCTTCACGGAAAACCTTCCCGAGTTGTGAAATCAAAAACGCGTGGGGGATGCTTTCGAAATACTTCCGAACGTCCAGCTTCACGAACCACATGGCCCGAGAGGCTGCCTCCCGGGCCGCCTGAAGCGCTGCCACCGTACCCTTCCCCAGACGACACGCATAGGTGTGGTGGATCAGGCGGCGGTCCAGGACCGGGCCACAGATATTCATCACAGCGTGATGCATCACCCGTTCCCGGAAAACTGGCGCCGTGATCCGGCGTTCCTTGGGATCATGGATGGTAAAACTCACACACTCGCCGCAATCGGGTTGGTCGGTGGCGAGTTGATCGCTGATCTCCGCAAGTTCCTCGTCCAGCCGGCCAAAAAACTCCCGGACGGCCGGCTGATGACGTCGGCCCTTCGCCGATTTGTGAACGGCGTCCAGGAGGTTCTCACGCCGGAGCATCGTCGCGTGGAGGCGTCCGATAGTCTTCACGTTCCTCCCCCTTCACCCTTCAGGATGGCCAATACTTCCGCGCCATACTTTGCGACCCGACTTTCGCCCACCCCGGGGATCGCTCTTATCTCTTCCAGACTGCGGCATCCTCGCTGTACAAACTCGGCCAACTGCGCATTCGTAAAAATCGCGAACACGGGCTGCTTTTCCCGCTCCGCCAGCGTTTTTCGCAAACTTCGCAGTCGAACAAACAGCTCAAACTGGGGAGGCGGCAACACCTCTCGGTAATCGATTCGCGTGGTGGCCCCGTCCGGTTCAACGGCATCGGTATACTCCACACAGAAGGCCCAGAAGCTTTCGGAACCGGCATCGCACCATTGTCGGGTCACGTGAACCACCCGGCGTGTTCGCAGCACGTGATTCAACGGCTCCGCGGCCTCCGGAGAAGCCCTCGCTGAGATCTGAAAAAAGGCGTAGGCCATGTTTAGCTCCGTTGTCCGCTACGCGAGGCGTCGTTCCGCTCGTCCCTCGCTTCACTCCCACCTCGCTCCGCGGACAACGCTTGCACTGGCCCTGCCGGACTGATGGAACTGGGGCAGGGGCGGAAGCCGAAGGAGTCAACAGCGTGGCCGGGGTCGTCGCCGCGGCGGAAGGCGGAACGGGCAAGCCTGCCGTCGTGGAACCAACCGCCACCGCGCAGCACGCGGGACCCGCCTTCGCGCTTATCCTCACACCATTCCCAAAGTTGGCCATGCAGGTCGTGCAAGCCCCAGGCATTCGCCGGAAAACGGCCCACCGGAAGCGTCGCTTCCCGATAAATCCATTTGAAACCTCCGGGCACATCACCGTAGGGATAATCGCCATCAAAATTCGCCACTTGGGAATTGAGGCTCACTCCGGTTCCAACACCGAACGCGGTCAAACTGCCCGCACGACAGGCATACTCCCACTCGTTCTCGGTGGGAAGGCGGAGACCGGTCCGGCGGCAAAATTCCTGGCAATCGTTCCAGGAGACCGAATCCACCGGGCACTCCTCCTGCCGCCCGCGTTTGCTGGGGTTGGCACCCATGACCGCCCGCCACTGTTTCCTCGACACCAAATGCTTGGCCAACCAAAAACCCTCAGGGAACTCAACAGGTCGCTGACTTTCGTTCTCTGATCGATTGGCTTCCGACTCCGGGCTTCCGAGCGGGAACGGCCGACCGGATGGCGTGGGCGGGCACCAGCAAAAGACCATGGGGGTTGGCGGATTCCCAGGCAGGTCGAGGACACATTCCTGACCCGGGTATTCGCCGTGAAGTCCCGGGGTCCACGGGACCGGCTTCGCCAGCAGAATTTCTTGGTGTGCCATGGCCGGAGACTAGGAGCGGACAATTCGCAGTGTCCAGCCCGGGCCCGCGCCGTCTCAGTTTTCCTGCTTTCGGAAGAGCTCCAGCGCGGCCTGCAATTCCGACCGCGTGTGGCGCTGGCGGAGTTCCGCCATCTTCCGGCCGGCGAGTTGATCGCAACGCTCGTTCAGGGCGTGGCCGGCATGGCCCTTGAGCCAGCGCCAATCGATCTCATGCCTCGCGGCCAGTTCGTCGAGTTCCTGCCAGAGATCCCGGTTCTTCACCGGTTCCTTCGACTTCGTGCGCCAACCATTGCGCTTCCAGCCCTGAATCCAGCTTAGGATGCCCTGACGCAGGTACTCGGAATCGGTGTAGAACTCCACCGCACAGCGTTGATTGAGCGCCTGGAGCGCATGGATGGCCGCGCCGAGTTCCATGCGGTTGTTCGTGGTGGCCAATTCCCCACCCGAAAGTTCCAGCGTCTGCCGGCCATATTGCAGCACACAGGCCCACGCCCCCGGACCGGGATTGCCCTGGCAACCCCCGTCGGTGTGGACCACCACCTTCTTCAATCCGACGGCACCGTCGCTCACGCCACCAATTCGGTCCCGACGCCGGCGTCGGTAAAGATTTCGAGCAGAAGCGAATGCGGCACGCGTCCGTCGATGAATTGCACCTTTTCCACGCCGGCCCGCACCGCCGCGACGGCGCTGTCGACCTTCGGAATCATGCCCTTGTCGACCACACCCGCCTGCTTGAGACCCGGGACTTCGCCAATGTCGAGGTGCGTGATCAGCGTACTGGGATCCCGGTAATCCCGCAGCAAACCGGGGACGTCGCTCATGAAGACCAAGCGCTTGGCGTGCAGCGCAATGGCCGCCATCGCCGCGGCGACATCGGCGTTGCAGTTGTAAATCTGGCCGTCCGTGCCGCGAGCCGTGGGGCTAATTACCGGCGTGCAACCGCGGGCCAGCGCCGCCAGCAGCGGTTCGGTCCGGACCTCGGTGACCTCGCCCACATAGCCGATGTCGATCTTCTCCCCCGGACGCTCCCGGTCCTCGAGCCACATTTTGCGACAGGTGAAGATGTCGGAACCGGCGAATCCCTCGGCCTGTCCGCCGAGCCGGCGGATGGTGGCCACGATCTCCGGATTGATTTCCCGGCTCAGCACCTGTTCCACCACCTGCACGGTGGCGGCATCGGTGACCCGCTGGCCCTGGATGAACTGCGCCTTTAAGCCGGCCTTCTCCATCGCCCGGGTGATGGCCTTGCCGCCGCCATGAACGACCACCGGATTGATTTCCACCGCTTCAAGAAAAACCACGTCACGGGCCACGCCTTCGCGCACCCCCGGATCCGGCGAGTCCATGAAGGATCCGCCGTATTTCACGACGAAGGTGGAGCCGTGGAATTTTTGAAAATACGGCAAGGCTTCGAGCAGGGTGGCGGCTTTGGAAATGAGGGGCTGCATGAGAATTCCAGTAGGTAATCCGGGCAATGAAGTTTCGATCGGGAGACAACCAACCCACTTCCTTCAACCTCCCAGGGATTTCGGATCCGTCACATCGCCCTTGTTGAATTCCACATATTCTTCCGTGAGATCGGCGGCGTACATGAGGGCTTCGGACTGGCCAAGGTTGAGCCGGATGTGGAGGTCGAATTCCTTGGGCGCCACGGCGGCACAGAGCGCCTTGAACCCGGCCTTCGTGGGCTGGCCCCGGCGCAAACTCCAAAGCACTCGCCGCGAACCGGGTGCGCTGTAGCCGATGTCCACGCGGTCCTCCACAATCGTCGCCGGGCTGTAGCCCAAGGCATCGATGATGCGTCCCCAGTTCGGATCGCCGCCGTGCCAACTGGTTTTCACCAAAGCACTATTCGCCACGGCGCGGGCGGCGGCGTCGGCGTCGGCGAAGGTCTTCGCCCCGCTGACGCGCACTGTGACAAACCGGGAAACGCCTTCACCGTCGCGGACGATTTTCTGCGCGAGCACGAGACACACATGCTTCAGGGCCGCCACGAACACCGGGAAATCCTTGTGCTTCGCCGAGGTGATGGAGCCGTTGCCCGCCAGTCCGTTGGCGAGGACGAGCACCGTGTCGTTGGTGCTCATGTCGCCGTCGACCGTGATGCGATTGAAACTCTCGGCGACGGCCTGTTGCAGGGCGATTTGCAGCACCTTGGCTTCGATCGCGGCGTCGGTTGTAATGAAGCTGAGCATGGTGGCGTGGAGCCCCGTAGGAATCCCGGGAGTACACCCCGCCGGAGCCTCGGGCGGGCGGGCGCCGGTGTTGCTCATGCCTGGTTGAATCATGCCCGCGCCCTTGCACATCCCGCCCAAGCGCACGATCTGGCCGCCCAGCTTGAATTCGATCGCGATCTGTTTTGGTTGGGTATCGCTGGTCATGATCGCCTCGGCCGCGTGGGCGGCCTGTTCCGGCGTGTGGCCCAGGATCTCCGCCGCGGCCTGAATGCCGGCGACCACATTCTCCAGGGGCAGTTGCACCCCGATCCGCCCCGTGGAACCCACCAAAACCCGCCCCGTCGAAAGACCCAGGGCGGCCTCGGTGGCGGCGGTCATGGCGAGGGCGTTCTTGAGGCCCAGTCGACCCGTGCAGGCATTCGCGTTGCCGGAATTGACGACGATGGCCTGGGCGACGCCCTTGGCGACGCGCGGGACGCAGATTTTCACCGGGGCGGCGCAGATCTGGTTCGTGGTGAACATCCCCGCCACACTGGCCGGCACTTCGCTGACGATCAGCGTCAGATCACGCTTCCTGCCTTTGTTGGATCCCTTGCCGGTCCCCAGGCGTTTGATGTCACAGAAAACACCGCTGGTGAGGAATCCTTGCGGGGCCACCACGGCGCCCGGCACTTCCACAAACTTCAATTTCATTTCGTGCGCCGGAATTAGTCGCATCCCGGCCCGGGGACAACAAAAGGAGACCGGAAGTCGCCGAAAGGGTGTGAGGCATCGCCCGCGCCTGGCGGCGGGGGCGTGAAATTGGGGCGACGCAGCAGCGATCTCCCTACCGGTAATGGAGGTAGGGCGGCGTTGCTGCGCCGCCCCATATTTCCCGGCGCGCGTTCAGCGCGCCGGAAGAGCGGCATCGCCCGCGCCTTGCGGCGGGGGCGTGAAGTCGGGGCGACGCGGCAGCGATCGCCCCGGTGATTGGATTGCGAACGAAGAGTTGTGGGCTTTCCCTTTTCACAGAACCGGAGTAGTCTCACGGCATTCCTATGAAAGCCCGGGTCCTGTTTCTGCTCACCGCAACGAGTCTGCTGGTGCTGCCGATCCCGACGGCGTCCGCGCAAAGCATCAAGCGTGTCCGGCAATCCCTCGACCGGGCCACCGGCGGCCAGACGGCGCCGCCAAACCAACCGCAGCCGGCCGCACCCGCCTTGACCCCCGAGCAGGTGGCGGCCGCTCAGGCGGCTCAAGCCGCCCAACTGAAACGCCAGAAGGAGGCCAGCGCCGCGGCCGAAGCGAAGGTGATCCCGTTTCTCAAGGAACGGGTGGCGGGCGGGTCCGCTGATGCCGCCTATGATCTGGCCAAGCGTTATGAAACCGGGAAGGGCGTGGCAGAGGATCCAAAGGAGGCCCGACGGCTGTACCAATTGGCGGCCGAGCGGGATAGTTCCGACGCCAAGGCCTGGCTGAAGGAACACCCCGCCACGGCCACGGCGATCGCCACTGAAAAGGAAAAGGCGAAAGAGAAAGTCGTCGAGAAAGCCACCGTCGCCAAACCTCTGACGTCCGCAGGCGCTGCGGCCGCTGGAGCCACCAAACCAGCGACGCCTGCAGTGCCCGGCAAGACCGCGGATGCGAAATAAAACGCCGGGCTCGTCAGGCGTTTGAGCTTCCCCGGCGGAAGTTCAAAACAAATTCCCCTGCTCCGCCTGCCCGGGTTCTCCCAGTTCACTCAACAGACTGCGGAAACCCCATCGTCGATATTGTTCGCGCAAGACCGGCCGATCCAGGGGCCGCGGCTCCAACGCGTGCAAGTCCGGTCCACCCGGTAAATCACATTTGAGCCGCACCATCGCCTGGTTGCGACGCAAAACCTCCGCGTGGGCGACGACGTCGTTGCGAAGTCTCTCGTGTTTGATTCCCGCCACGTTCGCCAGCAAGCCCTCAATGGAACCGAAGCGCTTCAGCAAATCCGTGGCCGTCTTCGGTCCCACCCCGGGCACGCCGGGGATGTTGTCCACCGCGTCGCCCATCAGCGCGAGCCAGTCGACGACCTTCGCCGGACCGACACCAATCTTGGCCTCGACGTCAGCCGCGCTCCAGATCTTTTCCGATTTGTCGCTGGGATTGAAGAGCCCGACCTGATCGTCGACCAATTGTTGAAAATCCTTGTCCGAACTGGCGATGACCACCTGCCATCCCGCCGCCTTCGCCCGTACCGCGTAAGTCCCGATCCAATCGTCCGCCTCGGTCCCCTCCTCCTGCCACGAACTCCAACCGGCCGCCTGCAGCCATTCGATTAACTGCGGAAACTGGATGGCCAGAGCGTCCGGAGTGGGGGGACGCTGCGCCTTGTATTCCGGCAGGATGGCCATCCGTTCCGCCGCCAGGCCGGCATCCCAGATCACGAGGCGGTGCGTGGGCGCCAGGACGAGGTCGAGCTTCAACAGCATCTTGACGAAGCCAAAGATCGCGTTGGTCGGGGCACCATCCGGTCCGTTCAACGAGCGGATCGCATGAAAGGCCCGGTACGCGTAGGCGTGACCATCGACGAGCATTAACTTGGACGACATCCCTCAACGCTCGGGAACGGCGATGCGGTACACCAAGGAATTTCGATGGACCTTCGGCTTTCCCCGCTTTCTGCCGTTGCCACACGGGCCGGGGGAACGGAGAGTAATGATCGTGATTGCCAAGTTGATTCTCCGGATGCTGCTCGTGGCGGGATGGGTGGCCGGTTGTACTGCACCCACGGGCGAGGCCCGTCGGGCCACGGGGTCGTCCGGGCCGGGCACGCAGGTGGAGC
>JAYTHD010000288.1:0-2304 GCA_043732975.1 Verrucomicrobiota bacterium | reverse complement strand
GTGGATTCCGCGCGGCGATTGCAGGTCACGCGATCCTGGGGTACGGACGAACCGCCGGTGCGTCGGGAAGACCGGAATAATTTTGGCGTCCCGGGACGGGATGGAACCTGGCATGCTTGGTATGGTCCGGGGCAGAGTGTGCTGATGTTGCCGGCCGATCTGGTGGCCCGGGTGGCTGAACGATGGATTGCCAATCCGGCGATGAAGTTGAAAGCGGCCTCGGCGGTGGTGGCGACGCTGACGTTTCCGCCCTTGGTGGCCACCTCCATTTTGCTGGCCTTCCTCTGGTTGGGACAATTGGGGTTTCTTCCAATGGAGCGATGGCTCGGGGCGATGAGTCTTTTGCTGGCCTCGAGCCACCTCTATTATACGCAGATTCATATGGAGAACAGCCTCCAGGTCTTCCTGCTGCTGCTGGATGCCGTGTGCCTGGGCCGGTGGCTGTCGACCCAAAGAAGTGTCTGGCTCGCGGTGGCGGCCGGGACGGTGGCGTATTCCCTCAATATCCGTGTGCCGGCACTCGCAGATCATGGGGGACTCTGGCTGGCGATGTTCGCGGTGCGGATGGCGGGTGCGCCGGGCAGGATCGGAATGAGAGACCGATGGCGCCTGCTCCTGCCGGGAACGCTTTTTCGCGTGGCCCTGCCGGTGGTTCTGCTGGGCGTGTTGGCGGACCGGCTTTATCAATGGCAACGGTTTGGCAAGTGGACCGGCAGCTATTTCGGCGAGTTTTCCCGTCATGTCCGGACGCGGATCCTCACGCTTTCACCGGCTTTTCCCTTTGATGGAAACTTTTGGGAGGGCTTTTGGGGCCCACTGATTTCCCCCGCGCGCGGCGTCCTGTTTTCCGACCCACTGGTGTGGCTCCTCCTGGTGGTTGTGTTCGCGCATTGGCGTCGACTGAGCCTTCCGCTACGGACCGTGGTCGTTGGCCTGACGCTGGGGTTCTTTGCCCTGGTCCTTTTTTATGCGCGACTGAATTTCTGGGGCGGGTCGATTTCCTGGGGCAATCGTTATACCCTGACTCCGATCCATGGACTCACGGTATTGATCCTGCCTTTAATACTGCGATATGGCGCGCCGGAGAATGGGTTGCGCCGCTTCGGGCTGCCTTTCGTTGTGATGGCCGCCGTGGTGATCCAGTTCGCCTCCATCCTGTTGCCCAGCGCAGTGGAGGGATCGCAAGCGGATGCGGAGGTGGGTCCCCTGATCACCCTCGCCCGATACGACAATGCCATCCATGTGCTGGCCGGGGCTCCGGCCCCGCCGGGTGTCAATCCGGAGGATTGGCGGCTGAACCTGGTTCCGGGTTCATTGGGAGTGCTTTTCCCCCGGATGAAGCTGATATTCTGGCTGGCTTGGTTTGGCGGTTTGGCGGCGGCTGCGGGCCTGGCGATCCGCACTCATCGCCGGATCCGGGCCTGGGATGCGACGGTCGACGAGTACGACGATCCTCAAACGGCGGATTGGCAAGCCGTCGGCAACTGGTCCGGTGCGCAATTGGCACCGCCGGCTCCGGGTACAGGTTTGGGATGAGGTCACCCCGGAATGGATCGGGGCATCCGCCGCGGCGACTTCGGCGGCTTCCTGGTGGACGAATGATTTTCGACCGGCCCGCCGGTGATGCAAAATCCCGGTTGTGGCGAAGATATTTCTGGTGGATGACGAGCTGACCATGGTGCAGATGGTGGCGGAGGTGTTGCGGGCGGAGGGACACGTGGTCTTCCCGTTTACCAATGCCACCGGCGTGTCGGAGGCGCTGGTGGAAAAGCAACCGGATCTGGTCATCACGGATCTCTATCTCGACAAGACCAAACCGCACGGGTTGGAAATCATCCGCAAGGCCAGGGCGCTGAACCCTCCCGCCGTCGTGGTGATGATCACCGGATTCGGCACCGTGGAGAGTGCCGTCGAGGCAATGCGCTTGGGCGCGTATGATTACCTGGAGAAGCCGTTCAAGTTGGACGATCTGCGGCTCTGCATCAGCCGTGCCCTTTCCTATACGGAGGTCGTCCAGGAAAACGTCCATCTCAAACGCGAGCTGAAGCGGCAATATGGATTCAGCCGGATCATTGGATCGAGCGAGCCGATGCAGGCGGTTTTTCGCATGGTGGAGCGGGTGGCCGGGACGGATGCGACGGTATTGATCCTTGGGGAAAGCGGGACGGGCAAGGAACTGATTGCGCGGGCGCTCCACTATAATTCGCAGCGGGCCAGCAAGCCGTTCATCCCGATCAATTGTTCCGCGTTGCCGGAGAATCTCCTGGAATCCGAACTCTTCGGGCATCGCAAAGGCGCCTTTAC
>JAYTHD010000287.1:0-2459 GCA_043732975.1 Verrucomicrobiota bacterium | reverse complement strand
AGGGCGATCAGGGCGTTGAGCATTGCGGGGAAGATGGCGGCGAGACCATCGCTGCCCTCGAAGCGCTCGAGCATCCAGGCCTCCGCCCGTTTCAGCGCCCGCCGGCGGAAGGGATGCAGGCCGCGGCGGGAGACCCATTCCGCGACCTTGTGCAAGCGGTCGAGCCAGAGGAACGTGTTGCGCACGGAAAAATCGAAATACCGTGGACGCAGCGCCTCATCAAGTTCGAATTTTCCCTGCGGATAAAGCTCATCCAGGTTCACCCGGCTGCGCAAAGGACGGGTGGGGCGGAAGTGGTTGATGATGGCCAGCGGGATGAGCATGGCCCGCGACCAATTGCTCATTTCCCAGAAATTGACGTGAAACCATTTCCCGATGAGCAGGACTTCACAGGGAATGGTGGGAACGTGATTCCAACCCACCAGCCCGATCAGTGCCAGGTAGAGTTTGGAAAAGGTGTTCATCCGGGGCGCGCCACCGAGGGCATTGGCCATGGCCCGGGCCTTGAGCATCCGCGGGTCCTGGACCGGGACGCCGGCGAGCTTGAGTGCGAGGTAGGCCTTGATGGTGGCGTTCACCTCCGCCGGGCCGTTCGGATAAATGTTCCATCCGCCGTCGATCAGTTGCTTCGAGAAAATGTGGTTGATCGCCTTGCGCTCCCAGCCGGCATCGCAGTGTCCCCACCAGTGGTAGAAGACCACCATGTCGGCCACGAGAGTGACATCCACGATCAATTCGCCGACCCAGTACCCCTCGGGCTTCTGTTCGGAGAGTAAATAACTTTGAGAGCGCGTGATGGACTCATCCAACGGCCCGAAACCCGGAACGGTTTCTAAGCCGCCGACGCCACCCGAGCGACCCGCGATAACCTGCGACATGCGGGGGAAGAATGCCGTTCGTCGTCGGGCCGGCAAGGGGTTTTGGGTTGGGGGTGCCGCGCCGCTGGTGGTCGTGGCGGTACGGACGGGTGCACTTCGAGCCGAAGATTGAGCACCAAAATCAGTTCCATCCTGCTGGGGGCGCGTTTATCTTTGTGCGGTGAATCTCCTTTCTGTACCCGCAATGGTCCTCGGCGTCGCACTGGTCGTCGCCGGCAGCGTCTCTGTCCACGCTGAGCAAACGGGCACGCCGCGACGCATTCTCGGCGGCGATGACTCCACGCAACGTCTGGCCATCGTGGCCCCGGACGGTTCCCTCGAATGGGAAATGAAGGTGGGAGCCATCCATGACGCCTGGGTGCTCCCGAATGGAAACCTGCTCTTTCAACAAGGCTGGACCCGGATCGTCGAAGTCACGCCGGACAAGCAGACGGTCTGGGAATACGACGCGGCCACCCAAAATGGCAACGCCGGAAAAAAGGTGGAGGTCCATGCCTTCCAACGGGTGGGGCGCGACCGGACCATGATCGTCGAATCGGGCCCGGCCCGGATCCTCGAGGTGGACCGCGCGGGCAAGATCCATCAGGAGATCAAGCTCAAGGTGGATCATCCGAGCGCCCACAGCGATACCCGCCTGGCGCGGAAGCTATCGTCGGGGAACTATCTGGTTGCCCACGAAAGCGACGGTGTGGTGCGGGAATATGATCGCCAGGGAAAGGTGGTCTGGGAGTTTGAAGTGCCGCTGTTTGGTCACGCCAGGGCCGGCGGGCATGGACCGGAGGCGTTTGGTAATTCGGTCTTCAGCGCGACGCGTCTGCCCAACGGCAACACGCTGATCGGCGGTGGCAACGGGCATTGCGTGCTCGAGGTGACGCCGCAAAAAAAGATCGTGTGGGAGCTTCACCAGCATGACCTGCCGGGGATCACGCTGGCCTGGGTGACCCGGGTGGAACGGTTGCCGAATGGCAACACACTGGTGGGAAACTGCCACGCCGGGCCGGAAAACCCCCAGTTCATCGAGGTCACGCCGGACAAAAAGGTGGTCTGGACCTTCAAGGATTTTAAGAATTTCGGAGATTCGATGCCGGTGCAGGTGGTGTTGAACGCCAAGAAATGATGGGGAGCACCCAAAGCCAGACTGCCCGGCGGAAGCCGGCGAGGTCCCGCCGCCGGAAGCTTGCCCGGCGTGGTTGGGGAGGTGTGCTCGGGCTGGCCTGGCAGGCGATGGCGATGGCGATGGTCATGACCTTCAGCGCGGCGGGCGGAGCGGACGGAGCGGGCACGGATTTTTTTGAGCGTAAGATTCGACCGCTCCTCGCCGAGAATTGCCTATCCTGCCATGGTCCCGAAAAGCAGAAGGGCGGATTGCGGCTGGATTCTCCGGCGGGCCTCCGCAGCGGCGGGGAATCGGGAGCGATTTTTCTCGCGGGAAAACCCGAGGAAAGTCGACTCATTCGGGCCATTCGGTATCAGGATCCGGACTTCCAGATGCCACCCAAGCACCGCCTCTCCGAGCGGCAGGTCGCGGACTTGACCACCTGGGTGAAACTCGGCGCGCCGATGCCGGCTGACGGGACGGCG
>JAYTHD010000286.1:0-2944 GCA_043732975.1 Verrucomicrobiota bacterium | reverse complement strand
GAGCCCCGTGTTGCCCGTGCCGTGCCTGATGACTCAATCCGGGCAACTGGAATTGCGAGACCGCAGGTTCTCGGATCGTTCCGTGCGGCACTTCCGGCTGCGCCGGTCAGTCACCCGTCCTCAAATCACTCACCATTCCCCGAGAATTTCCACTCTTTACATTTTCGGTGGATCGCATCGGATGCCGGGCATGGTTCAACACGGAGCGTTGCCGTGAGCCCTGGGTTTGGCTCCCTCTGTCTGTCATCCGCGTTTTTTTTGCGGTACGTCAGAAGCCCAAAGACATCCAACAATTTGCCGCGGGAACCCATTGTTGGGCGGGCTTTCGGAATCCAGTGACGAACGCGCTTTGGCGCGCGAGTGTCGGACCCAATCGACAGCCCTCGAAGTAAGACATGAAACATCTCGTTGTCGCGTACCTCGCCTTCGCCGCGCTGCTCCGACCGGCAGGGGCGCAGGATTCCCAGCCGCCCTACCGGCGAATGGATTTCGGACCGGCGTTGTTCTGGACCTATCAGGTTGCGCCCGGAAACATCGCTCAGAAGGGATTGGCGATCCGGTTGGATGCGGGCCCGGGCGGGCTCAGCCAGGGCCGGGCCTGGATGGTCTACGATCACGACACGATGCGCGTGGCCGCGGCCAGCACGGGGGATTTTTTGGATTGGAAGGGCGTGGCCTTCGATGGCAGTCACGGAAGCCATGCTGGCCTGACCGGAGATCGTCACTTCGTCAATCCGGTCGGCCCGGGCTGGGCCTCCCCGGAAGGGAAATGGGACGATGACCGGTTGATCGGGCGCGACCAACGGCGCTACGGCCCGCTTCCCCGTTCCTGGGCGGATTATCAGGGACTCTATCTGCACGGCCACCAGGTGGTCATCGCCGCGGCCATCGGCGGAACGCGGGTGTTGGAATCGCCGGGGTGGATCGAAGTTGGCCCGTCCGCCGTGTTCACCCGGACGGTCAATGTCGCGGCCGCGACCAAACCTTTGCGGATGCGGGTTGCACCGGACTCGGTGAATGTCGTTCTGACGGGCCGGGGAACCCTCCGCAAGGAAGCCGGCTTCTGGCTCGCGGAACTCCCGGGCGGGGCTCACGCCCGGTTGTTCATCTCCCGAATGGATCCGGTGCCGCTGGCGGCCGTGGCGAGGGCGGACACGGGTTCGCTCGACCTCGATCCGATGATTCACGGCGGGCCGGCGCGATGGCCCCAGGAAGTCGTCACCCAGTCGGTGGCGGGGGCGCCGGAGGGCGCCTTTGCGGCGGATACGTTTCCACTGCCGACGGATAATCCGTGGCACAGTTGGATGCGGCCGGGTGGCTTTGACTTCACCCCGGACGGGAAGGGCGCGATGGTTGCCACCTGGAATGGGGACGTCTGGCGCGTGGACGGACTCTTCGCCGCCGCACCGGCCTCCCTGCACTGGCGGCGCGTGGCCAGTGGACTCTTTCAACCTCTGGGCGTGAAATTTCGCGGACAGGATCTGTTTGTCACCTGCCGCGATCAGTTGGTTCGCCTGCGCGATTTGAACGGCGATGGCGAGGTGGATTTCGTCGAGAGCTTCAACCACGACCATCAGGTCACCGAACATTTCCATGAGTTTGCGATGGGATTGCAGACCGATGCCGCGGGCAATTTCTACTACGCCAAGTCGGCCCGTCACGCCCTTCCGGCGTTGGTGCCGCACCACGGCACATTGCTGCGGGTGAGTGCCGATGGGCAGCGCACGGACATTGTTGCCAACGGATTCCGCGCCGCGAACGGCGTGTGCGTGAACGACGACGGCAGTTTCTTTGTGACGGATCAGGAAGGCCATTGGACGCCCAAGAACCGCATCAATCGCGTCCAGCCCGGCGGTTTCTATGGCAACATGTTTGGGTATTCCTCCGTTACGAACTCCGCGGATTCGGCGATGGAAGCGCCCATGGTCTGGATCACGAACAACAAGGATCGCAGTCCCGCGGAATTGTTGTGGGTCCCCAAGAACGCTTGGGGACCGCTGGGGGGATCGCTGTTGAATC
Organism: Verrucomicrobiota bacterium; assembly: GCA_043732975.1. GTDB lineage: Bacteria > Verrucomicrobiota > Verrucomicrobiia > Limisphaerales > UBA9464 > CANIZL01. Next base: position 925 of record JAYTHD010000286.1, on the reverse strand, counting down.
TCAGTTACGGCACCGGGCGGGCGTTCATCGTGCCGCACGAGGCCGCGGGTGCCGTCTGGCAGGGGGCGGTGTGCGAGTTGCCCCTTCCGGCATTCGCCACCGGCATCATGCGGGGACGGTTTGCGGCCGACGGATCGCTTTATGCCTGCGGCCTGTTTGGCTGGGCGGGGAATGCCTCGGCCCCGGGTGGATTTCACCGCATTCGTCGCCTCGAAAAACCGGCCCACGTTCCGGTCTCGATTCACGCGGCGAAGGGCACTCTCGCCGTGACCTTCAGCGATCCGTTGGATCCGGCGAGCGTTACGGCCGACAATTTCGGATTCAAAGTCTGGTCCCTCAAACGCGCGGCCAGCTATGGCTCCAACCACTACGACGAACATTCGCTGGAGATCCAGGGCGCGGGCCTCGGCGGGGATCGTCGCACAATCCTCCTCCAAATTCCGAACCTGGCGCCGACCCAGTGTTATGAGCTCAAGACGCGCATCAACGGGGCGGAGGGCGAGTTGATCGATCGCTCCCTGCAGGGAACGATTCACCAGTTGGCGGAATCCTTGAAATGACTGGCGCACCGGCCGGAATGGCTGAAATTCAAGGCTCGGGATCCGAGAAAAGTATTATCGGGATGCGTCGGCCGATCAGGCCATGATTTCAATTGGGTAGAAACGTTTTTCCCATGCAAGTCCACCAATGTTCCAGCGGGCAGCGGGTGATCCATAAGGAGAGCGGCAAGCCCGCCACGATCCGTCGGATTTACCCAAGCAGCGGTGAATTGGAATTGGAGTTCGAGAACGGCACCACCGCCAAAGTGCACGTGCGCCTCGTCGGCCCCGCGGACCAACCCGAGGCCGAACCCTCCGAAGGGGAACCCTCGCGACCCTGTCCCCAGTGCGCCGCGAAGATGCCCGTCAACGTGACGGTCTGCCCC
>JAYTHD010000285.1:0-4382 GCA_043732975.1 Verrucomicrobiota bacterium | reverse complement strand
CTTCTCCGCGTCGCCGAAAATGAACCGCCGGTCCACCACCCGGGAAAGGCAATGGTAGACCGCCCGATCCTCCGCCGAAGAAACCTTCATCCGAGACTGCCGCATGACCGAAGGGTACCAAGCTAACCGATCCCGTCCACCTCTTTCTTGTCATATGACCCGTCCCTATGTATTTCTATGTATTTTGAACGAGACATTCTCCAACCGCTCCACGAGAAAGTGATCCACAAAAAGTTCCCGCCGCGATCCGAGGTCACGCACCACCGGCGGGATCGCCACCTGCGCGCCCTCCTGCGCGACAGCCCGGTCACAGAACAGGCCCGGTATCAGCAACAGGAACAAATGCAGTCGATTCATGGAATTGTTGCCACGTGAAGTTGTGAGAGCGTCCCCACTGGGTTGTTCGCTGGCAAGGGATAGAATCCCGGTTCCCACCCGCACTCCTCAAAAAGAGGCTATGATTTCGCTAAAAACAGGCGCTGAACCGCATTGCCAGACGGAGCCTCGGATCCCAGACTGGGCCCGATGAAACGCTTCCTCCTGTCGTTCATAAAACTCCTGTCGCTTTGCCTTGCAGGAATGGGCATCGGACTCGCCACCGACCCGGCTTCGTGCACACCCACACTGCCCGAAGCGACCAAGACCTGGACGGGAACGACCGATGACAACTGGCAGAATCCGGCGAACTGGTCGCCGATCGGCGTGCCCGGTGCGGACGATCACGTCCTGATCGCCGGGAGCACCGATTATTCGGTGAAGCTGAACGGACCGATTCAGGTGGCTTCCTTGCGACTGGGAGCGGACGGCGGGACCGCGACCCAGACATTGATCACGCAGGGGCAAACGTTGAACTTCAATCAGACGGGGCTGGTCCGCCGCCAGGGTGTCCTGCAATGGGACGGCGGTGAGGTTGTCGGTCGCCTCGTCGTCTCCGGCCAATTGAACTGGACCACCGGCCGCATCCGTGGCGGCGTGCAGGTTTGTGAAACCGGTCGGCTGGCACTTTCAACCGCGGCCGGCAAGAGCATCTCCTCGGACAATGACGGCGCGCCGGCCTACATCGACAACCTCGGACTCACCACCTGGGAGGGCGGTGCGGTGACCGGTTGGTCGAGCTCCCAGATCACCAACCGGGGTGCGTGGCAGTTCAAGGGCGACGGCGTGTGGCTGAACTATTGCTGCGGCGGTGGGGGCGCGCACTTTGTCAATTACGGCACCGTGTCGCGGACCAATGGAACGGCCGCCGTGCAGTTCGGGCCGGCGGCGTTCGAAAATTATGGCACGGTGGAGGCCCGGACTGGCCCGTTGGAATTTCCCAACGGCGGCACCTGGCAGGACGGCGGAAGAATCACCGGCACCGCCGGCGTGCGGATCACCGGCGGCGACCACACGTTTGCCGGCCGGACCACGCTGGACGGCGCGTTCGAACTCGCGGCCGGAAATTATCGCGGCCTGGCGCGATTTGTTGGGCCCGTGCCCCTGCTCTGGACGGGTGGGCGCCTGTTCAATGCGCTCGCGATCGAGCCCGCCACCCGGCTCGAAATGCGGGGCGACGGCGTCAAGTTGATGAGTTCGGATTCGGATGCCTCGCCCGCGTCGATCACCAATCGCGGCGCGGTGGTCTGGTCGGGCGGCAGCCTCACCGCCTGGTCCAGTTCACAAATCGTCAATCTGGCCGAGTGGCGGCTCGAGGGTGCGGGGAGCTGGATCGATTTTTGCTGTGGTGGCGGTTGGCCGACGTTTTTCAACCGGGGAACGTTAACGAAGGCGGGGGACGCCCCGGCGACCCAATTCTCGCGGGCGGTCTTCCAAAACTTCGGCATGGTCAACGCGGAGAGCGGCCCCTTGGTTTTTACCTCGCACAGCCAGTGGATGGACGGTTCGATCATCACGGGCAATGGGGGCGTGCAACTGGTTTCCGGCGACAATTTCTTTGAAGGCTTGCTCAACCTTCAGGGCGTGTTTCTCCTCAATGGCGGGAACTACCGGGACCACGCCCGCATCACCGGACCGGTACCCCTCGTTTGGAACGCCGGCCGGCTTTTCAACAGTTTTACCATCGAACCCGCCGGTCGACTCGAATTCCGCAGCGACGCGGGAAAGTCCATGAGTTCCGATGACAACGCCAACCCGGCCGCCATCACCAACCGCGGCACCGTCGCCTGGTACACCGGCACCGTGGCGGCCTGGGCGGGGGCCGAGGTCCACAATTTCGGCACCTTTCGACTCGAAGGCAGCGGCACCTGGCTGGATTATTGTTGCGGCGGCAATTGGCCGGTCTTCGACAACCGCGGCACGCTCCTCAAGACGGGCGACACCAACGCCACCGCCTTCGCCCGCATGGTTTTCCAGAACTTCGCCACGGTAAATGCAGCGAGTGGTCCCCTGATCTTTCCGACGTTCAGCCAGTGGATGGACGGCGGTGAAATCACCGGCACCGGTGGCGTGCAACTGGTGTCTGGCGATCATTATTTTGAAGGCCTGCTCCATCTCAATGGTTCCCTCTTCCTGAACGGGGGAAGCTATCGGCACAAGGCGCGCTTCACCGGTCCGGTGCCGGTCATCTGGAATGCCGGCCGTCTTTTCAATCAATTCACCCTTGAGCCCGGCGGCCGCCTGGAAGCCCGCACCGACAACCCAAAATATTTCAGTTCCGACGACAATGCCGACCCGGCGGTGATCAACAATCGTGGCACCGTGGCGTGGTACTCCGGAGCCCTGGTGGGCTGGGCGGGGGCACTGATTCAGAACGTGGGCACCTGGCGACTGGAAAGCAGCGGGCCCTGGATGGATTACTGCTGCGGCGGCAATTGGCCTGGCTTCATCAATCAGGGAAATCTCACCAAAATCGGCAACACCAATGACGTCCAATTCGCACGGGTGGCCTTTCAAAATCGGGGCACCGTGAACGTGCTGACGGGCGCCCTGCAGATGACCGCCTACAGCGATTGGCAGCCGGGCGGCCGGGTCACGGGTCCGGGCGGGGTTCAATTGACCGGGGGCGATCACTATATGACCGGCGTGACAACCTTGGGCGGGCCCCTGGATCTCATCGGCGGTCGTCTGCTGGGTGAGGGACACATTACGGGGCCCGCACCGTTCACCCTGCAGAGTGGCCGAATCCAGACCTCCCTCACGGTCGATCTTGGCGGCAACCTGCGCGTGGCATCCCCGGGCATCGCCCTCAGTTCGGACAACAACGAAATCCCCGCCGTCATCACCAACCTGGCACAGGTGCATTGGGTCAGCGGCGGCATCTCGGCCTGGGCCGGAGCCCGGATTGTCAATCGGGGGCAATGGCATACGGACGGCGGGGATGTCGTCCTGGATTATTGCTGCGGGGGCAATTGGCCTTCCTTCGAGAATTATGGCGAACTCTTCCGCGACGGCACCGGCACGGCCGTGTTCAGTCGGACAGTGATTTCCTCACCCGGCACGATCCACGTCGTCGCCGGCGACATGGTCCTGCAGAACCTGGCGATGTCGGCGACGTCTCAATTCGACTATGCGCCGCTGACACTGGTTTCGCCCGCCACGTTACCGCACTTCCAAATGCGGGATGGCTACCAACTCGACGGCCAGGTGCATGTCCAGTTGCCGTCCGGCGCCGCGGTGGCCACCGGAGACTCCTTTCCACTCATCAGTGGCGGTGCCCGCTACGGAGTATTTGCCAGCGAGGAATTGCCCGCGCTGGCAGACGGCAATGCCCTCAGTGTGTCGTATCGCAATGACGGGGTCTGGGCGGTGAGCACCGAACCGTGCCTGGCCAACGGGTTGATCAGCTGGTGGCCCGGCGAAGGCAGCGCGGCGGACGTCACCGGACGCCACCCCGGCACGCTCGTCGGTGGCGCGTCCCTGGTCCCGGGCTTCAACGGGATGGCCTTCTCCCTGAACGGACAAAACGATTATGTGTCGCTGGGCGCCTGGTCACCGGGAGTCACCTGGACCGTCGAAGCCTGGGCCAAGCCCTCCGCCCTGCCGGCCGGCCGCCACACGGTGCTGGGCAGCGCTGCGTCGTGTGTGGACTGGGGTCTCGTCCTGCAGGAGGGACAATGGGGCGTGATGTTTCGTCCGCCGGGCGGATGCACCCAATCCCTCCTGACCGGCACCAATGCGATCATTGGCGAGTGGTCTCATATCGTCGGCACCTGCGATGGCCGGGAAGTTCGTTTCTATCTGAATGGCGTTCTTTTCGGCGCCGCGCCGTCGGATCCGAATTATTCCGGCTACACCGGTGAAGCGCGGATCGGCGGCGAACCCTGCTGCGGAAACTTTTTCGGCGGCCTGGTCGATGAGCCCGCCATCTACGATCGCGCCCTGAAGCCCACCGAAGTCGCCGCCTTGTTTCAGGCCGGCACGAAAGGTCGTTGCGCCCAATACCG
>JAYTHD010000284.1:0-14089 GCA_043732975.1 Verrucomicrobiota bacterium | reverse complement strand
GCCGCCATACCCCTGCCCCGCAGTTCCCCGGAACGTCAGGGAGTGTCCTCCCAAGGCCTGCTGGATTTTGTCGAGGCCGCGGATTCCATCGATGCCTTTCACAGCTTCCAACTGATTCGACACGGTCACGTGATTGCCGAAGGATGGTGGGGACCCTACGGGCCGGGCTTCAATCACGAACTCTATTCATTGAGCAAAAGTTTCACCTCCACCGCGGTCGGTCTGGCCGTCACCGAAGGGCGCCTCGGCATCGATGATCCGGTTTTGAAGTTTTTCCCCGACGACGCCCCGGCCGAACCCAGCGCGAATCTACGGGCCATGCGGGTACGCGATTTGTTGAGCATGTCCACGGGGCATCAGGATGAGCCCCCGACCGCGCCCGATCAGATTTCGGCCAAAACGTTTCTGGCGACCCCGGTCCCGCACAAGCCCGGCACCCATTTCAAATACAACACGGCGGCCACCTTCATGCTGTCCGCGATCGTCCAGCAGGTCTCAGGTGCCACCGTGCGCGACTTTCTGGAACCCCGCCTGTTTGCGCCCCTGGGGATCACTCAACCGGTATGGAATACCAATTTTCAGGGGATCTCCCTGGGGGGCTACGGCTTGCGGGTGCGGACGGAAGACATCGCCCGGTTCGGACTCCTGTACTTGAACCATGGCCGCTGGCAGGGGCGCCAACTCCTGCCCTCCTCGTGGGTGGAAGCGGCCACTTCCCGCCAGGTTTCCAACGGCAGCAATCCCGCCAGCGATTGGGACCAGGGCTACGGCTACCAATTCTGGCGTTGTCGACACGGCGCGGTCCGGGGTGACGGCGCCTTTGGGCAGTATTGTGTCATGCTGCCCGACCAGGACGCCGTCCTCGCCGTTACCAGCGGCGTCAAAGACATGCAGGCCGTGATGAACCTGATCTGGGACAAATTACTGCCGGCCATGCACCCGCACCGCTTGTCCGCCGATTCCACCAATCAGCAACGTCTCAAAGCCCGACTGGCCGGTCTGACCCTGCGACAGCCCAGCGGCGCTGCCACCTCCCCCAGCCTCAGTCGGGTGGCAGGACGGCTGTATGTTTTCCCGGTCAACGACCAAAAGCTGGAATCCATCCGACTGCAACCCGGGGCTGACGGATCGGGCTGGAGTCTCATTTCTCGGATCGACGGCATCGAGACCCAGACCCCGTATGGTTTTCACTCATGGCCTCGGAGTCGCGGACTCTTCGGCAATTATCGTGACGAACCCCTCGCCGCCGCCGGCGCCTGGATCGCCGACGATACGCTGGAAGTGAAGCTCTGTGCGTACGAGACCCCGTTTTACAAGACGTTGAAGCTCCGCTTCGAGGGTGATCAACTCATTCGGGAAAGTAGTCAAAACGTCGGGTTTGGTCCCACGAAAAGCCTCGAACTCACCGGACATTACCCCTGAAGTCGACCGTTGCCGGGCCTGCCGGCAATGATCGAACCTGTCTATGAGGTCAATCCCTGCATTTTTACTTCCTGCCACCCGGGTTCTGTCGCCATCATTCCATTGTTGCCTATGTCGGAAATAAACACAGAACAGCCGCGTCGATTCGCCACTCGGATTCTTCCCTGGCTGATCACGGCGATATTTTTCACCATCTACCTGGCGACCTTGAATCGCTGGGTATCTGCGAACAGCCTGGGTCTGGTGGCCCAAATCTCCGGGTGGGACGGCCAGATCCCGTTCCAATCCCCGTTGATGTGGTTGATCACCCGGCCCCTGAAGCTCCTGGGAGAACAAAACCTGCCTTTGGCAGCCAACGTCCTGACCGCCGCGCTGGCGGCGGTGAACGTGGGCCTGCTCGCCCGGTGTGTGGCCATTTTCCCGGCGGACCGAACCCATTCCCAGCGCATCCGCGGCCAGATCGATGGCCTGCCAATGGATGCCCCCTTGAACTGGGCCCCGCCCATTCTGGCAGCCGGACTGCTGGGTTTTCAGCTCACTTTCTGGGAAAATGCGACTGTCGTCACAGGCGAGATGTTGAATCTTTGCCTGTTCGCGTTGGCGGTGCGGTGCCTGGCGCAATACCGGCTCGACGAACGGGATCTGCGACTCCAACAATTTGCCTTCGTCGTGGGTCTGGGCTGCGCCAACGACTGGTCCATGGTGGCTTACCTGCCGTTCTTTTTCACCGCGCTGGCCTGGGTGGTCGGCTGGGAGCTTTTGAATGCACGGCGTCTCGTCACCTTGATGGTCGCCCTTGGCTTTGGACTGCTCTTGTATCTCCTGATGCCGATCGTCGGCGCCGGCGCTCCGGGAATGCCGGATTCCTTCGGGGTTCGCTTCATCGAACTGATCAAGTTGCAAAAGGTCGTGATCCAGAGCGCACCCCGATCAGGCCCATTGCTGCTGGCGTTGATCCTCCTGGCGCCCGCGGTCTTCGTCTCGATCCGCTGGCGCAGCGGCGGCAGTTCCGGCACCGACCAGATGCTCAAGAATTTCTTCCTCGTCCTGCTGCGAGTTGCCTGGTTTGTTGGGGGAATCTATGTCGCCTACGACCTCGCCATCAGCCCCCGGGCATTGGTCACCACCCATCCCCAGGGCGACCGATTGTCACTGTTGACGTTTTCGTGGATTGGGGCGTTGTCCGTTGGTGTCTCCGCAGGTTGGTTTCTCCTGATCGGAACCGCGTCACCCGAGAAGAAGTGGGAGCGTCAGGCCGGAGCAATGTCCGTCCTCGCGAAACTCGTCGCGGGCCTGTGCCTGTTGACGGTCGTCGCCGTCCCCGCCTCGCTCGCCTGGCGAAACTGGCCCAAATTGGCGGCCCAAAATGGACCCATTCTCGCCCAACTGGCGGATGATCTCCTCCTTTCCCTGCCGGGCAAACCGTCCATCGTGGTCACGGAGGATCCCGCCCTGTCAGTGATCCTGCAAGCGGCCCTGCGACGAAACCCCTCGTCCCCACGTCACCTGCTGATTCAGACGCGCTCGGCCATCCTTCCGGAATACCGGCAACAGCTGAATACCCGTTCCGGTGCGGAATTTCCAGCGTTGGCTGAATTCGCTCGGGCCGAAACCAACGTCGCCGGCGTGTTCCTTGACCTGCTGTTCACGACTGCCCGGGAAGGGCGTGCGTTCTATCTCAATCCACCCGTTTTCGACCCACGAACCACCTTTCTGCTTGAATCCTTGCGAACCCGACCCCAGGGCTTGATCTACGCGATCGAGCCCTACGACAAGGGTCAGATAAGTCCGCCGCCACTGACTTCAGCGCAGGCGGATAGCGTCGTCAGCGAATGGAAAGGCCGGATGGGTCTGGTCCGACTGATCACCAACGCGGCTTCGGTGAAAGCGTTGACCGTGGAGATCGCCGCCAACATTTACAGCCGGGCCGCCAACGCGAACGGCGTGGAATTGCAGCGCGCAGGCCGACTGACGGACGCGAGCCACTTGTTCCAGGTGTCTCGCGAGTTGGTGCCGGAGAACGCAGCGGCCGAGGTCAATGCGGCCGTCAACGCAGCCCTGCAGGCGCACAAGCCCATTGGGGTGGAAGTACAGAAACCACTGGCGGGAAAGCCACCCCTGGCCCTGGTCGAACACTTTGGCCCGGTGGATGAGCCCATTTTTCTCAGCTCACTGGCCTTGGCCCTCGCCCAGGCTACGACCCCGCTCGCCCGCGCCTCCGCAGTGGCGTCCAGCCGGGCGCTGGAACTCGCCCCCGACAACGCCACCGCGGCCGAGGCCTACGCACGGGCATTGCTCGCGGCCGGTGAGCCCCAACTGGCCACGAATGCGATCGCCCGGGCACGCCGGCTGGCAGATCAGACGGGCGCCGATAAACGGGTGCAGGCCGGAATTGAACTGCTCCAGGCACGCCTGGCGCTGGGCACCGGCGACATTCCCGGCGCGGAAACTACATTGATCAATGCCTTGAAGCGTTTCCCGGATGAGGGCGTGCTGATCGATGGCATTTGCGATTTCTACGCCTCCATTGGCATGGCCACCAACGCACTTCCCTATGCGGATCAATATATGAAGCGCCACCTGGACGACGACGTGATCCTGGCGCGGCGCGGCAGCCTCCTGGTCGAGGCCGGCCGGCTGGCCGAGGCGGTGGAAGTCCTCGACTCCGTGCTCGGACGCAAGCCGGATCTAGTCGAAGCCCATCTGAGCCGCGGTGCCGCCCTGCTGATGCTGAACAAGCCGGCGGTGGCGCGGGTGGATTTTGGGTTCGCCCTCAAGGAGAACCCCAATTTTGCTCGAGCCCTGCTGGGCATGGGACGGGCGTACCGGGCGGAGAACAATGATCTGGATGCCCAGCATCACTTCGAAAAGGTGATGGAATTGACCCCCACCAATTCCATTTTCCACAAGGCGGCGAGGAATCAACTGGAAGCGATGCACCGGAAATAGGTAGGCTGCGGCGACCATTTTGGCCGTTGGATTCCTATACGATTTGATTGGGATTCCCGCTGGCGCCCCAAGGCGACTCGGTTCATTCAGTTACACGCAGCAGAAATTGAAACAGCGGCCTGACACAAATGTGATCGAGGCAACAGCACCCCGCCTGCCCATGCGTGTCAGCCACGTCATCACCCGCCTCATCGTTGGGGGGGCGCAAGAGAACACGATCTCCTCCGTCCTCGGTCTGCGTCAGAAGCCCAATCTCCAATTGGACCTGCTCTCCGGTCCAACCCTGGGCAGCGAGGGTTCCCTGGAGGATTCCGTGGCGAAAATCCCCGGTCTCCTCACGGTCTTCCCCCATCTGATCCGTGCGGTGAATCCGTGGCACGACGCGCTGGCCTTCCAAAGCCTGGTCCGTTGGTTTCGGATGCATCGGCCGGACATCGTCCACACCCACAGCGGCAAGGCCGGCATTCTGGGACGTCTGGCCGCCTCCCGCGCCGGCGTTCCCGTCGTGATCCATTCCATTCACGGGCCCAGTTTCGGCGCCTTTCAGGGCAATGTGTCGAACCTGATTTTCAAAGGCGCCGAACGTTATGCCGCCCGGGTGACCGACCATTTCATCGTGGTTGCCGATGCCATGCGGGATCAATATCTGCGGGCGGACATCGGCACACCAAACCAGTATACGCGAATCTTCAGTGGTTTCGATTTGGAGCCGTTTTTGAACGTCCGCAGGGACCCGGTGCTGGCCACCGAACTTGGATTGAGTCCGAACGATTTTGTCGTCGGCAAAATTGCCCGCCTCTTTGAGCGGAAGGGTCACGAGGACCTTTTTGCGTCGGCTGCGAATCTTTGTCAGCGCATTCCGAACGTCAAACTCCTCCTGGTCGGCGATGGCCCCTGGCGGGAACGTTTCACCAAGATGGCGGCGGAAGGCCCGCTGCGGGGACGGGTGGTTTTCACCGGATTGGTGCCACCCGCCGACGTCGGGAAATATGTCGGGCTGATGGACGTCCTGGTTCATCTGTCACGCCGGGAAGGTCTCCCGCGGGCGCTCCCCCAGGCACTCGCCGCCGGCAAGCCGGTGATTGCTTATGATTGTGACGGTGCGAGTGAAGTCTGCTGGCCCGGGGAAACGGGATTCTTGATTACGCCGGGTGACCTGGAATCGCTCGTGACCCGTCTCGGGATGCTGGCGGATGTGCCGGAGTTGCGCGAGCAACTGGGCGAACGCGGCCGGGCCTTTGTCAGTACCCGGTTCACCATCCGCAGCCTCGTCGATCAACAACACGCCCTGTACCAAAGGCTTTGGGCACAGCGACCGTCCCCGCACTGAGGTCGGAACTCGGCCGACTCCCGAGCAGAATCTCCCGGAGTGCCGGGAGATGCGGTTGCCTCCCTTGGCCCGGCATTCACCTTGGCCGCACTGAAATCAATTCCGCTTCTCTACACCCTGGCGCTGGTGGCTCCCGCCGTGATGACGGCCGCCGCGGTGCCCTTCTGGCGCCGTTGGTGCCGTCGGGTCCAAATGGTCGACCACCCGGGCGCCCGCAAGATTCACTCCCAGCCCATTCCTCTGGCGGGGGGGTTGGCTGCATTTACGGGATTGGCCCTCGTGGTCCTGCTCGGAGTGATTTTCGTCCGGCTGGGCTGGGTCCCGGCAGATTCACAGTCCGCATTGACCTACGGCCTGGGACATCGGCGGACGCCGTTGATCGGCATCCTGTTGGGGGCCTTTGGCATGTTGCTTTTGGGCGGATGGGACGATTGGCGGGAGTTGCCCGCCCTGCCGAAATTCGCCGGCCAGGCAATCATCGCCCTGCTCGTGGCGGCGACCGGCGTGCGCATCACGCTTTTCATCGACAACCTCGCCTTCAGTTATGCCATCACAATGTTGTGGATCCTGACCGTCACCAACGCGCTCAATTTTAACGACAACATGAACGGCCTCTGTGCCGGCCTGGGCGCCATCGCCGCCGCCTCGTTCGGATCCCTCGCCGCCGCGAACGGCCAATATCTGGTGGCCATCCTCGCCTTCGCCGTCACCGGCACTCTGCTGGGTTACCTGCCCTTCAACTTTCCGCGCGCCTCGATTTTCCTGGGTGATTCCGGCTCCCATCTGGTCGGCTTCCTGCTCGCAATCATCGCCATCCTGCCGCATTTCTATTCCGTGCGTCATGGTGCCCTTAAGCCATTGGCCGTCCTGACTCCCGTATTCGTCCTGGCCGTCCCGCTACTGGATTTGCTTTGGGTCGTCGCCCTGCGCAGTCGGATGGGAAAACCCTTCTGGGTCGGCGACACCAACCACTTTTCCCATCAACTGGTGCGGAAAGGTTGGTCCAAACCACAGGCAGTCCTGGTTTTGTGGACGACGGCAGCCATCGCCGGCGGCGTGGCCTTTTTCTACGCCCGCGTCCCCTCTCCCTGAACTCGGCGCTTGACCGAATGCCCCCGACCGGATGACCCGACCAACCTGATCCACGCTATCGGCGGACAGATCCGGCCGCCCGCTCATATTCCGCCTTGGCTTCCGGCATGATCTTCTGCAAATGGGCAATCCGTGAACCATGGCTGGGGTGGGTGCTCATAAACTCCGGAGGTTGACCGCCGCCGGCCGAGGACATCCGCTCCCAAAAGGCCACCGCCTCGTGCGGATTAAAGCCAGCCCGCGCAGCGTAATACAGCCCGCGCTCGTCCGCCTCGGATTCATTCTCCCGGCTGAAGGGCATCAGCACGCCGAACTTTCCCGAAATGCCCATCGCACCCATGACCATTCGCCGTTGATCCTCTTTCATGTCGCTCAACGCCACCGCTGCGGACGCACCTTGCACCACCGCGTTGACAACCTCCGTTTTTAACATGCGTTGCGAACCGTGTCGCAGGACCGCGTGGGCGATCTCATGCCCCAGAACCACCGCCAACGCATCCGCGTTTTGGGTAATGGGAAGAATGCCGGTGTAGACCACGATCTTGCCGCCCGGCAGACAAAACGCATTGGCCTGCGAACTGTCCACCACGCTGACCTTCCAGTCGAAATTGGGCACACTTGCCTTGACGACATTGATCAATCGCCCGGCCACCAGCATCACCTGATCCACCGCCGGACCGGAGGTGACCACATGTTCGGTGCGCAGGACCTCCTGAAAGCTTTGAAGACCGAGCGCATCGCCCTCTGGATCCGTCAGCGCGACGTGCAGCTTCCGGCCCGTCTCGATGTCCACAACCGTGGGTGCACTGAAGTACTTGAAGACGGCCAAAGCGATGGCGAGGATCAGCGGCAAGAGAATCACCGGACCGCGCCGCTGCCAGCCGGATGAATCCATATCTTCACTCATCGACGTAAAAAGGCGTTGGAATGAAAAGGAAACCCGATTCTGTTCCGCGACCACTTCGGAAAGCCTCACTAAAAAGGTGGGGTGGCCGACGGGACTCGAACCCGCAACAACCAGAATCACAATCTGGGGATCTACCATTGATCTACGACCACCAACCGGCGGCAATGCTAGGAGGGTGACCGGAGAGCGTCAAGCGGGCCGCAGCGATCCGCGTCATCCATTTCGCCTCGGATCGCGATTCTTCCGGTAAATCGACCCTGACGATACGAAGGAACCGCTAAATCAACTGAGAATTCCCCGGATGACTTCGCCCTCAACGTCCGTCAACCGGTAGTCGCGACCTTGAAACCGATAAGTCAACCGCTCGTGATTGAACCCGAGTTGATGCAACAACGTGGCTTGCAGGTCGTGAATGTTCACCTTGTCCCGTGCGACGCTGAATCCCAGTTCATCCGATTCGCCATGGGTGTGGCCGCCCCGAATGCCACCGCCCGCCACGACCATGCTGTAACAATCCGGGAAATGATCCCGCCCCAAAATATCACCTTTCGCCGTGCGTCCTTCGCGAAAAGGTGTCCGACCAAATTCCCCTCCCAGCACGATCAACGTCTCGTCCAGCAAACCGCGCTGGCGGAGATCCCGGATCAAGGCGGCCACCGGCCGATCCATCGTGGCACACTTCTTGGTCAAGCCATCCCGGATGTCCTCTCCGGGACCGGTGCCGTGGAAATCCCAGCCCCAGTCAAAAAGCTGTACATAGCGGACGCCCTGTTCCACCAGTCGGCGGGCCAGCAGGCAATTGTTCGCAAAACTCGACTCTCCGGGTTTGGCGCCATACGACTCCAGCGTCGCGGGCGATTCCCTTTGGATGTCCATGACTTCCGGCACGGACATTTGCATCCGGAACGCCAGCTCATACTGCGCAATGCGGGTCTGGGTCTCGGGATGCCCCAATTCGAGCCCCTGGATTACATTCAGCTCGCGCAAGGTATCGAGGCTCATCCGACGCACCTCCCGATCGAGTCCCGCCGGGTCCGAGGCGTACAGCACGGGATCGCCCTTGGACCGGCATTGGACCCCTTGAAAAATCGAGGGCAGGAAGCCGTTGCCGAAGGAATTCTTGCCGCCGTTGGGTTGCACCCCGCTCGAGATCAACACCACGAATCCCGGCAGATTCTGATTCTCCGTACCCAGGCCGTAGGTCACCCAGGCGCCAATGGACGGTCGACCGGAACGGGGCGAACCGGTGTAAACCAGCAATTCGGCCGGCGCGTGATTGAATTGGTCCGTGGTCATGGACCGGATGACGCACAACTCGTCCGCCACCGAGTGCAGGTGCGGAATGGCGTCGGACAACCAGACGCCGCCCTGACCGTGTTGGGCGAATTTGCGCGGTGTCCCAAGCAGTTTGGGCACTCCCGAAGTGAACGCGAAGCGCTTGCCCTTCAGAAAGGCATCCGGACAGTCCTGCCCGTTGCGTTTCACCAACTCGGGCTTGTAATCAAACAGATCCAAGTGCGGCGGTGAACCGGTCAGGTGCAGGTAAATCACCCGCTTCGCCCGGCCGGGAAAATGGGGCTGCCGCGGGACCATCGGATCGGACGATACGGTGGGTGCCACGGCCAAACTCCGACCCAGCAGGGAGTTGAGCGCCAAGGCACCCACACCGTGCGCCGCTTTTCCCAGGAAATGGCGTCGGGTAAGGTTCTGGAGATGTTCTAGATGCGGATTCACGGGTGAAAGGGAAACTAGCGCTTCATCAGGAATTCGTCGAGATTCAGGTAGGTGTTTCCCACCACGGTCCACGCCGCCAATTCCACCGGATCCGCGACGAGCGGCGAATCTCCCATCGGCTTGCCGGCAAAGGTTCGGGCCTTTTCCGCATCACCGGCAAAGTGCTCGCGGGTTTTTTCGTAGAGCCGCAAAACTCCCGCCAACTCCGCTTCCGTGGGCAAACGACTCAAACACAGACGGAAGCCATGCGTGGCCTTCGCTGCCGGCGTCGGCCCGGCCGCCGCCATCTTGCGCGCCAGCGCCTGGGCCGCCTCGACAAAGACCGGGTCATTCAACGTGACCAGCGCCTGCAGCGGCGTGTTCGAACGTTCACGGCGCACGACGCAGACTTCGCGGTTCGGCGCATCAAACGTGGCCATCGAAGGGTAGGGATTGGACCGCCGCCAGGTCGTGTACAAGGCACGTCGATACCGATCCTCACCCGCACTGGTTTCCCAGTCGGTCGCGCTGCCAAAGGCCGCACTGAGTCCCAGCTTCGGCTGCGCCGGCTTCACCGGCGGACCGTACATTTTCGGGCTCAACAGACCGCTGACGAACAGCGCCTGGTCGCGAATCATCTCGGCCGACAGGCGGAACCTCGGTCCCCGCGCCAGCAATCGATTGTCCGGGTCCTGGGCCAGCAACTCCGGAGTGACTTTGGAGGACTGCCGATACGCCGCCGAGGTCACCATAAGACGCAGCAAATGTCGCACGTCCCACTGATGATCCATCAATTCAACCGCCAGCCAATCCAGCAATTCCGGATGCGAGGGCGGCTCGCCCTGGGTCCCAAATTCCTCACTCGTGCGTACCAGCCCAATCCCGAAAACAGACTCCCAAAGGCGGTTCACGATGACCCGGGCCGTGAGCGGATTGTTTCGGTCCACCAGCCACCTGGCCAGCGTCAGTCGGTTAACCGGCGCGCCCTCGGCGACGGGTTGAAAGGCCACCGGCAAGCCGGTGGAAACTTCCTGCGCCAGATCGAGGTAGTTCCCCCGACGCTGCAGACGCGTCGCCCGCCGCTCATTCGTCGCCAATTCGCGCATGACCGGCACCGTGGAGTAGGGCTTGATCTCCTCGATCCGCTTGCGCACCTCCGCCAACTGCGTGCGCTCGACCCGCAACCGCGGGGCCACGGAAACGTAATACCGGCGAATCTCCTCACGCTGCGCCTCCGTACGCTGCGAGGGATTCAATCGCAATGAGGCCAGGGTGGAAGCCGGCGTCCGCGCAAACTCCGCCATCCGCGGATCGGCCGTCTTGTACACGCGAAACCGTCCAATCGTCGCGTAATTGAACTTCGAAAGCTGTTCAATACCCAGGACCCATTGGTAACCGGTCATCGCCACGACCGGGGATTGGGGAACCACCATCAGGGAATTGGATTCGCCATAACGCGGCGCAATCGACCAGCCGCGATTGTCGTGATCCGAATTCTCAATCACGTTGGCCGCCGCAAAATCCGCGGACGCATAACTGGCATACGCGGCGACCATGGGCACCGACCGCGCCCCATCCGGCAACAGCTCCACGCTGGGCCGCGGGGTCGCCACCACCCGCTGTTGCCAGACAAGCTCCCGCTGGGCATCGAGCAGGGAGACCTTGAAGCCGCTCAGCCGGTCTTCGACGCCATCCGTCCGATTCCAAATGACGATGCGGTCCACCGGCTGCGTCGAGCGAAGGTCCAACTCCCACCACGGATCGGTGGACGCCTCCGTATGGGTCGTCGATCGGGTCTCATTGAACTGCCCATTGGTATTGCCATCGATGGCGCGGTGGGCATCGCCTTCAAAGGCCGTGCTGCTTTGCCGGGCCTCTCCCCGCACCGAAATATTGTTGGTCGAACGCCAGACCTGAACCTCCGCGAGCGAAAGTATTTTCTCCTTGCCAGGAAGCTCAATGCGCAGGTACCGGCCCGTCGTCGGGACATCCTGCGGCGCACCAATGGCGGCGGTGACCCGGCTGACGACAAAATTCCCGTCCGCATGCCCCACGCCGTGACCCGGCGGTCGCTCATCAGGCACGACCTCAATGCGAAAGCCGGTGCTGAGTTCGGTGCCACTGACCGGTATTTTGACCGTGTAAACATCGGATTTCCCTCCCCGTTCAACCGACACGGTCCCGTCATCCGCACGTTGAACCGCCGCCCCAGCGCGCGAACTGACCGACGACGGCGTCAGGCGTTGCCATGAAATGTCCGCCTGGAAATCCTTTTCCCAGCGCACCTGATCCTGATCCAGAACGGGAGTCGGTGTCTGAACCGCCTTCTCCAGTTGGGCGATTTCCTTCTGCAACTCCTGCTTCTGCCGGACCTGCTCCGGGCTGAACAAAGGCAAAATGGGACCTTCATCCGAACGGTCCGCATCGGCCGTGTTGTTTAAAATCGCGAAAAGTTTGAAATACTCCTCCTGCGAAATGGGATCGTATTTGTGATTGTGACACTGCGCGCAAGCGATGGTGGTCCCCATCCAAACGGCCATTGTGGTGTTGACGCGATCCACCACGGCCACATTGCGAAACTCTTCGTCGTTCGTACCACCTTCGTTGTTCGTCATCGTGTTCCGATGAAAGGCGGTCGCCACCATTTGCTCATCGGTCGGATCCGGCAGCAGATCGCCCGCCAGTTGCTCGATGGTGAATTGGTCAAAGGGCTTGTTGGTGTTCAGGGAACGGATGACGTAATCCCGGTACGCCCAGATGGTCCGGGCGGGATCGTCCGCATAACCACTGGAATCCGCATACCGCGCCTGGTCGAGCCAGAGCCGGGCCCAATGCTCACCAAACGCAGGCTTCTGGAACAGGCGATCAACCGCCCGCTCAAAAGCCCCCGATGCCGCATCGGCCAGGAATTCATCCACCTCGGCAATCGACGGCGGCAACCCGGTCAAATCCAGCGCGACCCGACGCAAAAGTGCCGTTCGATCCGCCTCTGGATTGGGCATCAAGTGCTCCTGCTCCAAGCGGGCCAGGATAAATGGGTCGATCGCATTGCGCGGCCAGTCTTGGTGTTGCACCACCGGCGCCTCGACCCGAACCGGTTTGGCATAGGCCCAATGCTGGGAATAGTTCGCGCCCTGCTCGATCCAACGGCGAAGAACACTGATGGCCGCGGGCGTCAGCAGTTTTCCCGAATCCGGCGGGGGCATTTTCTCGCTGGGATCTGCCGAGCAAATCCGCCGGATCAATTCACTTTCCTCCGGTTTGCCCGGCACCAGCGCACGACGTCCCTTCCGCTCGCTGCGGGCGCTCTCCGGCAGATCCAATCGCAAAGGCTTGGCCCCGCCGGCCTTCAGCTTGGCATCCGGGCCGTGGCAACTGAAGCAGTTCTCTGCCAATACCCGCCGAACATCCCGATTGAAATCCACGGCAATGCCTCCGGACGCTGAAAAGACGGCACCGGAGCCCGAAGCCAAGGACGCCGTCAGCGCGATCACATGGGACACCCGCCGAAAGCTCCACACCCCGGCGGCGCGGACAGAAAGAACACGAAAGGAGTGCGGCATACGAAATAAGAGACGGCTCAACTTCAACCCGCGGGCAGTGCCAGGGCAATACATTCCCAACTGGTTACTAACCACCCAGCTTCCTGTCAAAACCTATCGCCGAACCGTTCCAGCACAAGCCACCGTCGGCGAAATCGCGCGCCCAGATACGCACCCTCCCAGAGAGAAGCATCGAAATCTGATGGTACTCCGGAAGACCTTGGACGCTGCCTAGAGGGGAACAGTGTTTAACATTCCGGCGAAATCCGGACATTTGCGCATGGATTCCCGGAGCGGCAGGCGTGGTTGTTGAAGGCGATTTTCTGACTTTGTCCGACTTTCACTTTCGGTGGTTCCGCTGAGCGCCAACCGGTGCTGGCTCCAGCATGGCCCGTTCACGCGGGAGATCTAACCCGCAGCGACACTCCAGATTGCCCCGAGATGAGAATGGCCCTTACTTAAGCCCTAACGTATTTTTGCTGAGTCGCTTGCGACGGGTCGTGCTGGGGAGGGTTTTCCACATATAGTCCAGGCTTAGTTGATGCATTTGTTCTAATATTTCCCACGCCCTCCGATTGTTCTGAATGGCCTGACTGAGCCATTCGAACTGTTCCCGGCTCAACGCGACCGTCACGGTCTTCTGACGCACCCGTCGCGTCCACTGGTAACGGGGCCCGCCCTGGCCGGGTTGGCCGGGTTGGCCGCGTTCGACGACAGCTCCCCAGCGCCACCCACCCGGTCTGCGCCAATTGGGTCCGCCATTGCTCATACTCCGGCGAAAACTCATCACTGATCTTTTTCACGCCCGTTGGATTACGTTTTTCTGGACACGTTGTCAAGCATGAGACAGTGTCTGCGTTGTCCTATGGCTACTCCCGATTTTCCGGCCTGGGCCGGCGACTTTCAACACCACTTCAAAAAGGTGAAGGCCGCCGCCCAAGATTCCCTCCACTCCATCAACTGGAACTGCTGGCGGAGTCCTGGATTCCGGCCCACCTGCTGGCACCGCAGGACGAAGGCGAGTTTTCCCGCCAGCGTGTTTGGACCCTCCGGTTGACGTTCTGGAGCTTCCTTTGGCAGGTCGCCGAGGTCGGTGCCTCCTGTCGGGATGCGGTCCGGCAAGCCATCTTTCTG
>JAYTHD010000283.1:0-8699 GCA_043732975.1 Verrucomicrobiota bacterium | reverse complement strand
TTCGATCACGTCGTGCTCGCGACCCAGGCCGACCAGGCCCTCCGCCTGCTGGGCGACGCCACCATCGAGGAGCAGCGGCTGCTCGGGGCCTTCCAATACAGTTCCAACCTGGCCACCCTGCACACCGACGCTTCCGTCATGCCCAAGAACAAGCGCGCCTGGGCCGCCTGGAATCAGCGACTGGAAAGGAAACCGTCCGGGGAACGACACTGTCACACGGTATATTGGATGAACCAATTGCAGGCCCTCGGCCCGGTCGAAAACTACTTTGTATCCCTCAATGGCGATCACGCCATCAATCCCTCCCGGGTTAAGACGCGCCTCAACTACCGTCATCCTCTCTTTGACCGGGCCGCGGTTGCTGCCCAACCGGGGCTCCGCGCCTTGAACCAGCGGCCGGGCCCACCACCGGTGCTTTTTTGCGGCAGCTACTTCCGTTACGGGTTTCACGAAGACGCCCTCGGCTCCGCCATGGATGTCGTCGAATCGCTCACCGGCGCTCCGGCGTGGACCCATTCAACCACCGCGGCTCGTCCGCAGGTTGGCAATATTCGTCCTTGGAAAGTGGACGTGTCTGCGCCTTAATGCCTGGGGAGTTAATCAAGTCGGCAGGGCATAATCAGCGACAATCGTGAGTTATTCGATGACGATGAAGGGTCCATCGGAAAATCCTGGAGCGGCCAACGAATCAACCGTGGACACCAACTCCTGCCTCTACGAATCCCGGGTGGTCCACCAGCGTTTTGCGCCTCGGAATCACCGGTTCCAACACCGCATGTTTCAGTTCTATCTGAATCTGGACGAATTGGCAGCGCTCTCCCAACGGCTGCGCCTTTTTTCCCACAACCATTTCAACCTCTATAATTTTCGCGAGGCGGATTTCCTGGAAAAGGAATCCGCCCTCGCGCAGCGGTCCCTGAAGGTGCGGCTCCTCGGTTGGCTGAACGTCGCCGGCGTGGCGACGTCCACCATTTCCCATGTCCAACTGCTGACGCTGCCCCGCGTGGCGGGTTGCTCATTTGTTCCCGTCAGTTTTTATGTCTGTCTCGACCAAAGCCGCGAACCGGTCTGCGCCGTCGCCGAAGTCCACAACACGTTTGGGGAGGTCAAGCCGTACCTGATTCCCGTGGAACCCGGGTCCCGAAATCCCGCCCGCTGCCGCGCGCGGATTCCCAAGAATTTTTACGTCTCGCCCTATTCCCATCCGGGTGACGAATTCGAATTTCAAATCCGCCTGCCGGACAATCGTTTTGAAATCCAGGTCGACGACCTCCACGAGGGGAAGATCGTATTGACCAGTCGATTTTGGGGCGAGCGGCGCGCCCTGACGGATGGCGCGCTGCTGGCACTGACGCTGCGTCATCCGCTGGTGACCTTTCACGCCGTCGCGGCCATTCACTGGCAGGCGCTCCGCCTTTGGCTCAAGCGCGTTCCCTGGCTTTCCAAAGCGGCGAATCAAAACCAGCAGACCGGCATCCTGCGTTCGAAGGTGTCTCCGGCAGCGCCCTTGGCTCCGCCTGTTCCCGAATCCCACCAACCCTAGGCATGGAACCTTCCCCAGTGAACTCACCGACACAATTCAGCGGCGTGGAGAACCTCCGCGCCACAGCCGCTCCTCGCGCGGGCTTCTGGGACCGCATCGGGGAGCATTTCCTGGTGCGTGCCTTTTCCCAGATGTCGCGCGGGTCGCTGGGGCTGGTCGGTCCCGACGGCCGGTTTCAGAAATTCGGCTCGGAAAGCCGTGGGCCAGCCGCCGAGCTGCGGATTAATACCCGTCGCGTCTACTCCCAATGTCTGTTCCATGGCGACATCGGATTTGGGGATGCGTATGTCGCGGGCGATTGGGATACGCCCGATCTGTGCGCGGTCTTCTCCTGGTTCGTGGCCAACGTCGAGTCGGCCCCGACCCTGAGCGGTGCCCGCCAGGGCGGCCACGGGTTGAATTGGGCGCGCCGACTCCACCGGGTGCGCCATTGGTTGCGGCGGAATTCCCTGGGCGGTTCCGTGCAAAACATCGGGGACCATTACGATCTGGGGAACGCCTTCTATGAATTGTGGCTCGATCACTCGATGACGTATTCCTCCGCCCTATTCACGAGCGAGGAACAGTCCCTGGAATCGGCGCAGGAGGCCAAGTACGAGCGCCTTTGCCAGCAACTGCGGTTGCGGCCTGCGGATCACATCCTCGAAATCGGCAGCGGCTGGGGCGGTTTCGCGCTGCACGCCGCCCGGCGGTATGGCTGCCGGGTCACCACCCTGACCTTGAGCCGGGAACAACTCGCCCACGTCCGACGGCGGGTGCAGACCGCAGGCCTGGCCGGGCGCGTGGAAGTGCTCTTGCGGGACTATCGCGAAATGACCGGCTGCTTTGATCGGATTTGCAGCATTGAAATGATGGAGGCCGTCGGGGATGAATACCTTGAACGTTTTTTTGAACGCATCGAATCCCTGCTCGCACCCGACGGCCTTTTCGCCGCCCAGTTCATCACCTGCCCGGATTCTCGCCATTCCGAATTCCTGAACAACGTCGATTGGATCCAATCCCGAATTTTCCCGGGCTCGCTCCTGTTATCACTCGCCCGCATCCTCGAAATCACCCGCCGCCACTGCCGTCTGGATCTTTTCGACCTCCATGATTTGGGCCTCAGCTATAGTCGCACCCTGAATCAGTGGCGGAGCCGCTTCAATGGCCAACAGGAAGCGATCCGTCGTCTCGGCTTCGATGAGCGGTTTATTCGCTCGTGGAATTACTACCTCGCCTACTGCGAAGCGGCCTTCGCCACCCGCAATATCAGCGTGGTTCAGGCCGTCTGGAGCCGCCCCAACAATTCCACGCTGAACGGATTCGGGAGGGATCGATGACGGGCTGGTTCACGTTGTGCTTGATCGGACTCGGTTTTTCGATCGTGGAGATGTCGCTCACCGCGCTCGTCGCCGCCCGTATTCGGAATGCCGGAATTGTCGACGGCGTCTGGTCCCTCGGCTTCGGTGTCCTGGCTCTCTTCTACGCGTTGGCCGGCGCGGCCCCGGTGAGTCGACGCTGCCTGATGGCGACGCTGGCGGTGGTGTGGAGTTTGCGTTTGGGCATTCACCTGATGAACCGCATCCGGCGCCACCATCCCCTGGAGGACGTGCGCTACGCGGAATTGCGCCGCGAATGGGGAGCCGCCGTACGCTGGAAAATGCCGGGGTTTTTTCTGCTCCAAGGGGTTCTTCAGGTCGTGCTTTCCGTGCCGTTCGCCGTGGTCTGTTCCCATGCCACCCCAAGCCTCGGATGGTTGGGCTGGTCGAGTCTGGAATGGTCCGGCCTCGCGCTCTGGGTGGTGGCGATGACGGGCGAGGCCGTGGCGGACTATCAGCTGCAAAGATTCCGTGCACATCCCCCGGAGCCCGGGGCGGTCTGCAACACGGGACTCTGGCGCTACTCGCGCCATCCCAATTACTTCTTTGAGTGGCTCATCTGGTGCGCGTTCGGCCTGCTCGCCAGTGCCGCACCCTTCGGCTGGCTCTGTGTTTTCGCCCCCTTGCTCATGCTCTATTTTCTACTGCGCGTCACCGGCATTCCCATGACGGAAGCCTTGTCTCTGCGATCCAAAGGCGACGCCTACCGTGCGTATCAACGAACCACCAGCGCCTTCGTGCCCTGGTTTCCCCGGACCGATGCGCCCCGCAGCCGCCGCGCCGCTTGAAAACCCTGCTGACCGATCTGCCATCATGGACCTGGTAAACACGTTGTTGGAACGAAACTGGCTGCCCGATTCCGTCATCCGTTTCGGCATACGGCGTCGCCTGCGACAGCGCCTGCAAGAGGAGGCGCGCAACCACGGCGCCGATCCCGCGGCCGCCCGCCGGAGATTTGCCGAGGAGTTGACCCGGATGCCCATCGCCGTCGAGACCGACGCCGCCAACGCCCAGCACTACGAGTTGCCCACCCGCTTCCTTCAACTCTGCCTCGGGCCGAATCTCAAATATAGCAGCTGCTACTATGAACAGGGGGACGAGACTTTGGGAGCGGCCGAGGAAGCCATGCTGCAACTCACTTGCGCGCGGGCGGAATTGGCCGATGGACAGCAGATACTGGAGCTGGGCTGCGGCTGGGGATCCCTCACGCTCTGGATGGCGGACCGCTACCCCGCCAGCCGCATTGTCGCGGTCTCCAATTCCAAAACGCAGAAGCTCCACATCGACGGCGAATGCCGACGCCGGGGTTACACGAATGTCGAAATCATCACGGCCGACATGAATCGCTTTGAGACCACGGCGGTATTTGATCGCGTGGTCTCGGTCGAAATGTTCGAGCACATGAAGAACTACGAACAGTTGCTCAACAAGATCAGCCGTTGGCTGAAGCCCGAGGGGCGGCTGTTCGTGCATATCTTCACCCACCGGATTTTCGCCTACCATTTTATGGAGAAGGATTCTTCCGATTGGCTGAC
Source organism: Verrucomicrobiota bacterium (assembly GCA_043732975.1). Taxonomy (GTDB): domain Bacteria; phylum Verrucomicrobiota; class Verrucomicrobiia; order Limisphaerales; family UBA9464; genus CANIZL01. The sequence goes on along the minus strand of JAYTHD010000283.1, from coordinate 4,263 downwards.
ACGGCACTTCTTCACTGGCGGCACCATGCCCAGCGACGACCTGCTCACCTTTTTTCAGCGGGATCTGAAGTGGGAGAACCACTGGCGGGTGAACGGTCACCACTATGAACGCACCGCCAACCAATGGCTGGCCAACATGGACGCCCATCGCGCGGAGGTGTTCCCGATTCTGGCGGCCACCTATGGGGACCGGTCGGCCACCCGATGGTGGGTCTACTGGCGGGTCTTTTTCATGGCCTGCGCCGAGCTTTGGGGATTTCAGAACGGCGGCGAATGGGGCGTCTCACATTATCTCTTCCGCAAACCCGCATGACCGGCCCAGCGTCCGTCCGCCCCTCCGGCGAACCGAAGCCGGTCGTCCGACCAGCACTCGCACAGAAAAACCGGCCTCACCCCGTCCTGGTGTGGTTCCGCCTCGACCTGCGCCTGGCCGACAACCCCGCCCTCGCCGCGGCGGCCAAGTCAGGAAAACCCGTCATCCCGATCTATATCCACGACCCGGCTTCCGAAGGCTCCTGGGCCGCCGGCGGGGCATCCCGCTGGTGGCTGCACCAGGCCTTATTGGATCTCGCAAAACAGTTGAAAAAGGTCGGATCCCGACTGGTGATTCGTTCCGGCGACAGCCTTCAGGAGTTGCGTCGACTCATTGATGAGAGCGGCGCCGACCACGTGATTTGGAACCGGCGCCATGAGCCGCTGATGGAGCAGCGGGACACGGTGATCAAAGCGGCCCTTCGCGAAGCGGGGATCACCGCTGAATCGCACAATGGAAACCTGTTGCACGATCCCCTCCGGATAAGGAACTCCACCGGCCAGCCCTTTCAGGTTTTCACTCCGTTCTGGAAATACTGCTGCGGCCGACAGCAGGTCACCACGCCGCTGCCGATGCCAACAATCATGCTTCCATCACCACGGACCCCCACCTCGCTGCCGCTGGAAGCGCTCCGGCTCCAGCCCACGCTTGCCTGGCATAAAACGATCCAACGTTGCTGGCAGCCCACCCGCGTGGGTGCGATCGAACGGCTCGACGGATTTGTCACCGGCCGCCTGTCGGGCTACACGGCCGGTCGCGACCACCCGGACTCGGACGGCACCTCCCGGTTGTCACCCTATCTTCATTTCGGACAGATTTCGCCGCGGGAGATCTTCCATTCCGTCCAGGCATCGCCACTGGCCGGAACCCCCAGCGCCGGCAAATTTCTCGCGGAAATCGGCTGGCGGGAATTCGCCCATCATTTGCTGCACCATTTCCCGGAGACGCCCGAAAGGCCTTTACGCCGGGAGTTCGAAAATTTTTCCTGGGTCGAGGACCCGTGTCTGCTGCGCGCCTGGCAAACCGGACAGACGGGATACCCGATTGTCGATGCCGGCATGCGCCAGCTTTGGCAGACCGGTTGGCTGCACAATCGCGTCCGTATGATCGCCGCCTCGATCCTCGTGAAACATTTCCTGCAACCCTGGCGGGCGGGTGCCGAATGGTTTTGGGACACGTTGGTGGACGCCGACCTCGCCTCCAACACGCTCGGCTGGCAATGGGTCGCCGGTTGTGGAGCGGATGCTGCACCCTATTTCCGCATCTTCAACCCGGTGCTGCAGGGGGAGAAATTCGACCCGGAGGGGCACTACGTCCGGCAATATGTACCGGAACTGGCCCGGTTGCCCGCGCAATGGATTCATCGCCCCTGGGAGGCACCGGAAACCGTGCTGGCGGCCGCTGGCGTTGCGCTCGACAAGACCTATCCACGACCCCTCATCGGCTTGGCGGAAGGTCGGGGGCGGGCGCTGGCAGCCTTCGGTCAATTGCAGGCCGAGAGATAAACGCCAGCCCGCCTAAAAGGGCCCGGGGCGATGCCGCAGTTCTGCCCGCAGCACGTCCACTTCGTTCATCAGGGTCAGCAGGAGTTTCACGCCGGCATCATTCATCGCGTAACAGGCACGCAGGTGCTCGATACGGCGGAGTTCCCGCACGGCATCGTCGTCAAACGCCAACGACCCCTCACCTTCCGTCGCCGGCCGGATCAGGCCGCTTTGTTGATAGAAAAGTATGATCTGTGAGGACAGACCGGTCAATTCGGCCACGACTTCGAGCGTGTAGGTCGCCTGGGGATCAGGCTCGAAGATCGGCAAGGTGGACACGACAGTCATAGCGGTCGGGTTCATAGGTTGGGCGGGGGCCGGGGGTTGAAGTGCGAACCGCTTCGGAGGTTCTCCCACAAGATCCGTTCAGCTTCCGTAATGTTCTGGGGCAATTGCACGGCAACCACCGCGTAAAAGTCCCCCCGTTCGCCGGACCTTCCCCGGGGCAGGCCGCGCGAGCGGACGCGCAGTTTATGCCCGTTGCCAATCCCGGCAGGGATCCGCAACGTGACGGGCCCGTCCAGCGTCCGCAACAACACCTCACCCCCCAACACCGCTTCCCACGGGGCAAGGTCCAGATCCCGGTAAATGTCGGAACCACGGGTCGAAAAATCGGGATCGGCCGCGTGACGGATCCGCAGGTACAAATCACCGGCGGGAGCCCCGCCGTGGCCGGGCGCCCCCTGCCCCGGCACGCGAATCCGCTGACCATCCGTCGCTCCCGGGGCGACGCGCACCCGGAAGGATCGCGTCGTCACCTCGCCGGTTGCCGGATCGGTGGTCTGCAATGAAATGGGACGCACCGTACCCTGCATCGACTCCAGCAGCGTGACGAGAATATCCCCCTCAATGTCACTCCCGCGCTGCGCCGGGCCACCCATCTCCACGCCCGAACCTTCCGACGGCACTCCAAAACGGCTGCCTCCACTGAAGAATTGCTCGAAAAAATCACTGAATCCCGTCCCGCCAAAATGGAACTCGGACCCGGCACCCGGCCGCTGCCCACGGTCTCGCGCCCCACCCTGGGCCATCTCCGGTTCCCCGGGCTCCTGACGCCAATTCGCACCCAGGAGGTCGTACTTTTTCCGTTTCTCAGGATCACTCAGGACCTCATTAGCCTCGTTGATCTCCTTGAACTTGTTCTCCGCATTCGCTTTGTCGACGGCAACATCCGGATGGTATTGCCGGGCCAGCTTGCGAAAGGCCTTCTTGATTTCCTCCGGGGTCGCCTCACGCGACACCCCAAGCGTGCTGTAGTAATCCTTGAACTCCACGGGCATGAGTAATAACGGGCTTCGAACGACGAATCGGAACCGGCGGAACATTGACGGTGGAATACCTTGGCGGCCAGTCGAACTTGCTCACCTTGCAGCCGACATGAAGATCGTCGACTGGGATCAGAACTATCGGGAGAACAACACACCCTGGGACAAGGGAACGCCCGCCCCACCGCTGGCTGATTGGATTCGTGGAAATACTCTGACGGGTCAAATCCTGGTGCCCGGCTGTGGCTGTGGACATGATGTCGCACTGCTGATGGAGCAGGGATGGAATGCCATCGGTCTCGACATCGCCGCCGCCGCAGTGACCCGGGCACAGAACCGCTACCCTCGACTTGCGGAACGATTCCACGCCGGAGATCTCTTCGCCACACCGGCGGATTGGTTGGGACGGTTCGATGCCATCGTCGAACACACCTGCCTTTGCGCCCTGTCACCCGAGTGGCGCGTACGCTATCGGGATGCCGTGCAAGCGCTGCTCAGGCCGGGTGGAATACTGGTCGGGGTTTGGTACATCAATCCGGAGATGGATCCCGGAGAATCGGGTCCGCCTTTCGGCATCAGCCTCGAAGAACTCGACGCGTTGTTTGGTGAGTCCTTTGACATCATCGAAGATTTCGTACCAGTACGAAGCTATCCCGGATGCGAAGGTCGGGAACGACTGCAGGTATTGAAAAAGAAGCAGAGCACCCAGTCATGACCGGCGAGCGGGCGGAGTTGTCGGACATGAATTTCCCCGTGCCCCGTCTAGCGCCTGGATGCCCTCCACTCACCCCACCGCATCCACCCGCAAATCCCGCAGCACGGTAATACCCGGCAATGGCACCCCGCGAATCGGCCGTGCGCCGTCCTTCCGCTTCTTTCCAAACCGGTCCCGGTATTGCACGAACATTTCGTTCACAAACTCCTTCGATCCCAGAAACACCCCGTCCGTCAGGTGCCGCACCCGCAACCGCAGCACCTGCCCCAGGCCCAATTCCCCGCCACGGGCCAGCTCCGCCCGGATCACCGCCGGATCCAGAATCCGTTTGTCGCTGCTATTGGCCGAGCCCGCCGTCACAAAGAGCAACTCCCGGTATTCCGCCGCCGCCTTCGCCCACTCCTGCGGCTCCAGAAAGCTCATCAG